>JAOZJV010000080.1 GCA_029935695.1 Candidatus Krumholzibacteriia bacterium
GCCTGAATTATTACTTCCCGTTCCCTGAAATGCGTTTCAAAACACCATTCATCGCTGAAGCCGGCACCGACACCGTCAGCCTGACCAAACGCAAGGGTCAGGTGGTGCCTTATCTGCGCCGGGGTTATGTGAAATTCAAGTGGCAGGACGAAACCTATTCCCTTGATGTGTTCGGCCCCGTCAACACCCAGGGTGGCGACTATCTGTGGCTGCCGTTCTTTGATGCCAACAGCGGCAAGGATGTTTATCCCGGCGGACGCTATATCGACATCACCGTCGATGCCGACGGCCTGGTGGATCTGGACTTCAACTACGCCTACAACCCTCTTTGCGACTACAACCCCGAACGTTACAACTGCACCATCCCACCGCTTGGCAATACCTTGCCTTTCGCGGTCAATGCTGGTGAGAAAACGTTCAACCCGGGTCACTGACAGTCATGGAACTGCTGCAGACGGTGGGTCAGTGGTTGGGGTTCTTTCTGTGGTCTCTGCTGCTGGTGACGGCCTCGCTGTTTGTCTATCTGGGCCTTGGCGGCAATTTCATTGTCATCGGCCTGGCCCTGATTTATGCCCTGATCACCGGTTTCGATCCCATCAGCTGGCAACTTCTTCTGGTTTTGCTTGGCATTGCCCTGCTGGGCGAAGGCATTGAATTTGTGGTGGGAACTTTTTACGCGGCCAAACAGGGTGCCTCTAAAACGGGCGTGGTCATGGCCTTTGTGGGTGGTTTGCTGGGAGCCTGGGTGGGTAACCAGTTGGTACCGGTGCTGGGGGCGGTGCTGGGCAGTTTTATGGGCGCATTTGCCGGAGCTGTCAGTGGCGAATATTACAACGAACAGAAGCTGGAGCCCAGCCTGCGCATTGGTGGTTACGCTTTCCTGGGCCGGTTGCTGGCCATTCTTATCAAGCACGCCCTCAGTCTGGTCATGGTCTTCCTTATTCTCAAAGCCACGCTGCCGGTTTAATCCCTCTTTAACAATCTCACCTTGCGATTTTTCTTCAAATTGGCCTGAAAGTATGGTATAATAGTTCTAAATTAGCTACAAAAAGCTATGAAACAATTCTTTTGCCATACTTTTGTGACAAAAAACTGATGTTTCGTACTCTGTGATGCCAATCGTCCCTCAATAATTGAAGAAAAAGGGGTCTCGTCCATGAAAATGTTAAAACTCATCACGCTCAGCCTTTTGGTGATGCTGGCGGCTGGAATTGCCCAGGCCGGCTACATCACACCAGGTCTGGAAGGTCAGCTGCGCACTATGCAGAACGACGATATCGTCAAAGTTCTGGTGGTAATGGGCCAGCAGGCTGATATTCGCGCCCTCGACTGGGAGCTGCACGACAGCAAAGCCAGCATGAATGTGCGCCATAACACTGTTCTGGAGACCCTGCAAAGCCAGGCCAAGGACAGCCAGGGCGGCCTTTTGGCTGATCTGGAAAACAACAAAGCCGGTGGAGCCATCCTGGGTTACACCTCTCACTGGATCGTCAACTCCGTGGTCGTCACTGGTACGGTGGATGCCATCCGCCAGCTGGCTGCCCGCTCCGATGTTGAGCGCGTGGAAGCTGACCTGGTGGTCGAGCTGATCGAGCCCGTGGAAAGCCAAAAAGAATTTGCCAAAGATGGTCGCGGCATTGGCATCACACCTGGTGTTGTGGCCGTGGGTGCCCGTCGTGTGTGGGACGAACTGGGTATTGATGGTGCTGGCGTTGTGGTCGGTATTCTGGACACCGGTGTTGCCGGTAATCACATTGCCCTGACTGACCGCTGGCGCGGAAACACCGAGCCCGTGGAAGAATGCTGGCTGGATGCGGCCGAATTGGGCCACGCTACTCCCATGGATACGCATGGTCACGGCTCCCACGTTATGGGAACCATCACCGGTCTGGCTGCTGACGATACCATCGGCGTAGCTCCTGGTGCTTTGTGGATCGCTTCGAATATCATCAACTCCGGCACCGGCGTGGACTTCGACAACGGCGTCATCGCCTCACTTGAATTCATGGCCGACCCCGATAACAATCCTTTGACCCTGGACGACATGCCCGTAGTGGTGCAGAACTCCTGGGGCGTGAACGAAAACTTCAGCGGCTACTACGACTGTGACAGCCGCTGGTGGGATGCCATCGACAACTGCGAAGCCGCAGGCGTGGTCCTGACCTGGTCCGCTGGTAACGAAGGCCCTGGTGGCACGAGCTTGCGCTCCCCTGCCGACCGCGCCGCCAGCCCTACCAACTGCTTCAGCGTTGGCTCCACCGTGACTTATGCTCCTTACACGATCAGCAGTTTCTCCAGCCGTGGCCCCAGTGGTTGTGGCGGCGAATTTGCCATGAAGCCTGAAATTATGGCTCCCGGCAGCGACATCTACAGTGTGGACGCCACCGGTGGTTACACCTCCATGAGTGGTACCTCCATGGCCGGTCCTCACCTCGCTGGTGTGGTGGCTCTGATGCGCGCATCGAACCCCGATGTTGATGCGATTACTGTCAAAGAAGTCCTCATGACAACAGCCATCGATCTGGGCCCTGCCGGCGAAGACAATGACTACGGTCATGGTTTTGTGGATGCTTATGAAGCCGTTTTGGCTGTCATGGGCGGCGTGGGAACCCTCGAAGGTTATATCACTGACAGCTCCACCGGATTGCCCATTGAAGGCGCTCTGGTCAAAAAAGTTGGCGCCTCCAACCGCGCCACCACCGATGTTGACGGCTTTTACAGCATGACCATGCCTGCTGGTGCAGCCGACTTTGAAGTGACCTACTTTGGTTACAATGATGGCGCCCTCAGCGTCATGATTCCCGAAGAAGGATCCATCAACGGTGATCTCTCTCTGGTGGCTTTCCCCACCAGCACGGTCAGTGGTTATATTTATGGCCCCGACACCAACATCGTGCCCGGCGCCACTGTGACGGCCGTGGACACTCCCTTGGCTCCTGCCGTGGCTGACGAAAATGGTTTCTACAGCCTGGACCTGCCCTCGGGCGCGGGTAACTTCTACAGCCTGCGTGCCCGGGCCAATGGCCTTGGTCACTTGACCGTGGAAATTGAAATGGTGGGCGATCTGACCCAGGACTTCAACCTGCCCGAGCTGTTTGCCGAAGACTTCGAGTCCGGCGACTTCAGCAGCTATCTGTGGGATCAGGGAACCAACCCCTGGGTCATCGACGATGCCAATCCCCAGGAAGGCACTTACTGTGCCAAGAGCGCAAATATCACCGACAGCTCCAACAGCCAGATCTCCATCGATATGGAAGTTGCTGACACCGACATGTTGACCTTCTGGTACAGGGTCAGCAGTGAATCCGGCTATGATTACCTGCGCTTCTATGTCGATGGCACTAAAGTTGCGGAATGGGCCGGGGAAGTTTCCTGGACTCAGTATTCCATGGCTATTTCCAGTGGAGAGCACACTTTCCGCTGGTCCTACGAGAAAGACGGCTCCGTCAGCAATGGCGACGATGCTGCTTATCTCGACTTTATCGAGTTCCCTGTGGAAGGTTCTCCCGGCACCGCAGCCATCGAGCTGGATGCCGCCTCCTTCACCGCCAACCTGGGCTCTGATGCCACTGAAGATCAGTACCTGAACATTGGCAACATCGGCACCGCTTCCCTTGAGTTCGCCATCAATTTGGTGGAAGGCGAAAAGGGTGAGACCGTGCCCAGCACCGTTCCCAACATTCAGCTGGAAAAAGGTGAGAAGGATGAGCGCGACGCGGTCAATCCCATCGCTGGTTTCGGTGGTCCTGACGCCTTTGGTTACAGCTGGACTGACAGCGAAGAAGCTGGTGGCCCCGCATTTGACTGGATCGATATCTCCGGCAGTGGAAGCTCGATTCCCAGCTCTGATGATGGCAACACTGGTCCTTACAACCTGGGCTTCGATTTCAGTTTCTACGGAAACACCTTCGACAGTATTCGGGTTTGCACCAATGGCTGGTTGAGCTTCAATTCCACATCCACCGCTTACTCTCACGATGGTATTCCCAACGGTGCTGCTCCCAACAACCTGTTGGCTGCTTTCTGGGATGATCTGAACCCCACCAGCGGTGGTACCATCTACTATGAAAGCACCGGCAGCCAATTCATCGTGCAGTACGAAGCCGTGCAGCACTTCGGTGGCGGCAGCCCGGAAACTTTCCAGGTGATCCTCAACGCCGACGGCAGCATCTACTACCAGTACGAAACTGTCAGTGACGGCAGTGGTTGCAGTGTTGGTATCGAAGACGCCTCCGGTACTGATGGCCTGCAGGTTGCCTTCAACAGCGGCTACCTGCACAGTGGTCTTGCCATTCGCTATGCCACTCAGCCGCCCATGACCTGGGTCACTGTTGATCCTATCAGTGGCACTGTTGCTGTCGATGGCAGCGAAATGGTCACCGTGCACTTCGACTCCGCCGACCTGGCCATGGGTACTTATGAAGCTGTGATGACGGTCATGTCCAATGATCCCGCCACCGACTCCATTGATCTGTCCGTGACCCTGGTTGTGGGTGATGACCTGAGCGCCGTGGGCGATGGTCTGCCCAACGTCATGCACCTGACCGGTGCTGTGCCCAACCCCTTCAACCCTCAGACCGACATCAAATTCAGCCTGCCCCGCGATGCGAGCGTGCAGCTGAAACTGTATGACGTGTCTGGTCGCCTGGTCCGTTCTCTGGTGAACGAAACCATGACCGCCGGTGCCCACTCGGTGCGCTGGACCGGTCGCGACGACGCTGGCAAGTCCGTGGCCTCGGGCACGTACTTCATGCGTCTGGTTGCCAATGGCGAAACAAGCGTCAAGAGCATGGTTCTGGTACGCTAGAGCTGCTTTCGCCGATCTTCTGGGGCGCCCTTCGTCCGGCGCCTCAGGAGTGTTGAAATTTCCTTGAACCACCGGTGATCCAGTATCACCGGTGGTTTTTTTTGGGGTGGGCCCGTATTGTTATGCGCAACTTCACCCATGCAAAGGATTTGACCGGTATGAATATTCGCACTCTGCCTCTGGTAATCGCTCTGCTGATGGTCATTGCATCATCTGCCCAGGCCCTGCATGTGACCGCCGGCTGGACCGAATCGGATATTGGCCTGGAGGAAAAAGGCCATGGTTTCTATGCTGGTATCCAGGATTCCTGGCCCATGGGCGGCGATATGTTTGACATCACATTGGCGGGTGAATATCTGCAAAAAGTGGGCAGCATGCATCGCTATTATTCCGACCCGTACTCGGGCCTGACCTATGGTGAAGCCAAGGTGACTCTGCACTGCCTGCAGCCTGCCGCATTTGTGGGGTTGAGCGTTCCTGTTTCCGGGCTTAAACCTCGGCTGTACACAGGCACTTCAGTGGTTCTGAAGCTGAGCGATTCATGGGATGAGCCAGAAGGCAGCACTGATGGAGATTACAGTTACGAAAATCTGGATTTTCAGGTCCATTTGGGCTTTTCCCTGGAAGTTAATCGGTTCATGCTGGATGCCAGATATTCTCTGGGCCTCATGGATCAGCTCATCGACCGTACTTCCGAAATAGCTGGCGCGGCCAAAGCCGAAGTGGATGATCTTCCCGAGGATGGATCCAAAATTAATTCTCTGCAAATCGGGGTGGGATTTTCTTTCTGATCAAATAATCTGAACCAAACCCAACACCACCAGCAGAGCGCTGACCAACCGTCTGAACCAGATTTCCGATACGTCCAGGTGCAGACGGTTGCCAATCCAGGCCCCGATGAACACAGCCGGCATCACCACCACCATGGAAAGCAGATGCTTCGGAGTGATCATTCCCGCCACTGCATAACTGGGCACGCGCACGAAAGTCATCAACAGGAAAATTGTCATCAGATTGCTGCGGAAAGCTGCCTTGTTGGGTGCCGACAAATGGTACCAGATGATCAACGGCGGTCCGCCGGTGCCAAACAATCCGGTGAGCAATCCCGAGATCAGGCCCGTGGGAGGAGCAGCCCAAACCGGCGGCGAATATTTTCCGGCTGCGGGCAGGCGCAGGAAAATCAATCCCACCAGCATCAGAAAAACTCCCAGCACTGTCAGAATGAAATCCGGCTCGCTGTTGCGCAGAATGATCGCGCCCACGGGAATACCAATGCCGATACCGATGCCCAGGATGGCAATGGGCCGCCACCGCACCTCAGAGCGGGTTTTCCAGGTCACCCATACTTCCGCCGGCAGATTCACCAGCAGCAATAGGACCACCACATCTCTGATGTCGGGAAAAACCAGGGCCAGGGCGCCCACGGCAATTAATCCGGAGCCAAATCCGAACAGAACGTACACCAGCTGGGCAATGACGAGAATACCGCAGGTCAGCAGGAACTGGGTCCAGGTGTCGAAAATGAGAGGCAGCAAGTTGGTTCTCCTGAAAAAAAATGAACAACCCATAGAATACACTCATCAGATCCCGGGTAGGTATGGATGATTTCCTCAAAGAGGGTGCGAACATTTTTTTTTCAGGTACGTAAGATTGCTCGCACACGTCACACCGATCCACAGGAGAATCTCTCATGAATGAAAAAATCATGATTTCACAGAGCCGTTTGCTTACGGCATTTTTATTCCTCAGCCTGTTCCTTCTTCAGGCCGGGGGCAGTTTCGCGGCTGATGTTCCCCGTGTGGAAAATCCAGCAGAACCTGCTCAGGGCACCCACCGGGTGGAATTAGAAGAATTATGGCGCATTGGTGGCGCTGATGATGAGGACAATATTTTTGGAGTCGTAAACCGGGCTTTGGTTGATGATGACAACAACATTTATCTGCTGGATGCTCAGCTTTCCCAGGTCAGTGTCTATTCCCATGAGGGAGAGCTGATCAAAATTCTGGGCAAGGAAGGCGATGGTCCCGGTGAATTCCGCGGCCCCGTGGACATGTGTTTTCTGCCCGACGGCACCCTGGGCGTTGTTCAGGCCTTTCCCGGCAAGGTCATCAAGTTGAATTTCGACAATACGCCAGCCGGAAACTGGCAGCTGGGCGACCCCGCTTCGGGCGGATTTTTCATGATCCGCGCTCTGAAATCCGCCGGTGGTGTGGTTGTGACCGGAGGAACCCAGCAACACATGGATCAATCCACAGGTGAAATTCGCCGCCGGAATTTTGTGGGAACCCTGGGTGAAGACGGCAGCCTCGGCGCCTCTCTTACAGAACTCGAACATGTGATGAACATGAACAATTTCAAACTGGACGAGATGCAAATCATCGAAAGTCCCGACCGCCGATTTGATGTGAGTGCCCAAGGAAAAACCGTTGTGGCCATTCCCCGCTATGGCTACGAAATCAGCATTTTTGATGCAGAAGGCCAGTTGGAGCGAGTGTTCACCCGTCAATACGATTCCTGGAAACGGAATGAACGGGCCATGACTCTGTGGCAGAATATTTTTGAGTTTATTGAGACGAATCAGGCTCCGGGGGCCGAAATTCACATTGAAGATTATCAACCTGATGTGGAGTTCCTGCGGGTGGCCAATGATGGCTCTATCTGGGTTCTGACCAGCGAGGCCATGTGGGATTCTCCCGAGGGAATTTTCACCAGCTACGATGTCTTCTCACCCGACGGTGTTTACCAGAAAAAGCTGGATATCATTTGTGAAGGAGATTCGGTGAAGGATTTCCTGTTCTTCGCGGGGGATGACCTGGTTTTTGTGGTCACTGGTTTCTGGGATGCTGCTCTTAGTCAATTTGGGGGGGCTGGGACTGCGGATGAGGATGAAGAATCCGAACCCATGTCCGTGATTTGCTACCAGATAAAATAGAACCAACAGGCCCCCGGGAAGCGTGATTTCCCGGGGGCCGTCCTTTTAAAATATTCCTTAATTTCATATTTTATGGTACGATAAAGACTTGGTGTTGCCGTTGCGCCAAGTGCCATCAGTCTCAAATCAGACTGTATGGTCACATATTTCTGTTCGAATCCGGGAGGGTCTTTGGATCATGAGAAAATTGTCATTTCAACTCGTTCTTGTTTTTATCCTCATTTTAATGCCTATCCAATTCTCCGCCATGGCCCAGTGCAATGACGGTCTCGAATCTGCTGTCGGGGCAGGCACCATCATGTTTGGTCTCGTCGGTGTGGATGACCGTATGGAATTGGCCCAGTCGTTTCTTATCGACTGTGATGCCCAGCTGACCCAGGTGGCCTGCCGGGTTTTACTGGAAGACGCCGAGTCTGGTGGCATCCATTCCCTGATGCCAGGTGATATTATCAATTGCCGGGTTCTGGATTCCGACAAGAATCTGATCATGGCCAAAGACCATGTCATCACCGAGGCTCTGGGAAGTCATGACCTGGTGTTCGATTTTTCGGATTACGAATTCAGACTGGTGACAGGCACGTATCATTATGTGATTTCCACTAATGCTGACAAGTACTGCCGGATGTGGTGGGGCGAGTCCTTTGTTGATGGTGCTGCTTTTTATATTTCCAATGATACATGGGAAGAGCAGGGTGGCGATTGGCGATCTCATCTGCTTTGGGATTGGAACAGTACCTTTACTGCCACCGATGACCATAACTGGAATTCATTAAAGGCCTGTTATCGGTAGGTTTGCTTTTTGTATTTGTATTTTTGTAAACCCGCTTTGCCATTAGTCCGGCAAAGCGGGTTTTTTATGACACCTTATTTCAGTCCATCTCGCTCTGCAGATCCGCAGCTTTCCTTATCAGGCCAGCCAACTCTTCGACTTGCTTGTCGCCGGCCAGTTCTTCAGCCAAGGCGTCGGCCAATGGAACCAAATCTTCCAGACGGCTTTCTTTGGCCCAATAGCTTCCTCGCAAAATTTCAGCAAATTCCGTAACCACAACCTGAAGGCGGTACCGTGCTGGGGCTTTGGAGAAGGATGATGCCAGTTGTTCCATGCTCAACTCCCGGCTGATTTCTTTAATCTGCCCAGCGCTCTCGCTGTCATGGGTGGGCAATTCGTAGCGCAGATGCACCGTACCCAGGAGCCCCTCATCCACGCCGTCAGCCAACTTGATTTCATACAAGGCAGTCACACGATGACCCGCGCCCACTTCTCCTGCATCCACATCATCGTTGCGGAAATCACGGTCGGCCACATCACGGTTTTCGTAACCCAGAAGGCGCCAGCGTTTGACCATGGATTCATCGAACACCACTTGCACTTTCACCTGGCGGGCGATGGTCTGAAGCAGCCCGGTCAGGTTCTCGCGGAAGACACGGTCGGCCTCTTTGGGCTGGTCCACGTAGTAGTAGTTTCCGTCGCCCTGGTCGGCCAGTTTTTCCATGAGCACGTCGTTGTAGTTGCCCATTCCAAAGCCGATGGTGGACAAAGTGATGCCCTTGTCCGAAGCCATACGGATTTCTTCCAGCATTTCTTCGGCTTTGGTGCTGCCGCCCATGTTGGCCACGCCGTCTGAACAGAGAATCAGGCGGTTCAATTTGTGGCTTTCATAGTTCTTGCGGGCCATGTGGTAGGCGACCTTCAGACCATCGTAGGCATTGGTGGAGCCGTTGGTGCGCAGACCGTCGATGGCGCCGAGAATGACATCCCGCCGGCTGATGTCCGTGGGGTGGAGCCGTACTTCCGCATGGCTTCCATAAACCACGATGCCCACCCGATCACCTTCGCTCAGTTCATCCAGCAGAATGCGCAGACTCTTTTTGACCAGGCCCAACCGGTTTTCCCGATCCATGGAACCGGAAATATCGATGAGAAAGACGAGGTTGGCGGATTTGCGATTCTCATCAGGGATGGATTTTCCCTGCAGCCCGATGCGCACCATCTGGTAACCGCTGCCGAAGCGGGACGGCGCCCCGTCAAAATTGATGGCGAAAGTTTCTTTGCTCTGCAGCGGGTAGCCAGCATCAAAAAAGTTGATGAACTCTTCGACGCGGATGGCTTCCTGCGGAGGCAGCGATCCGCCGTCGATGTACCGGCGAGCCACGGTGTAGGAGGCGTTGTCCACATCCACGGCGAAGGTGGACAGGGAGTCGTCCTCGGTGGCCACGAAAGGGTTCACGCCGGTGTGGTCGAAGTACATCAGCTCGTAGGGCTCGCCGTTGGGGGCGGTGGTGCCGCCGGTGACGGAGCCTTTGTGCAGGCGGGAGGGGTGAGGAGGCACTGCTGCAATGGGAGCTGCGTCCATGGTTGTGGC
>JAOZJV010000597.1 GCA_029935695.1 Candidatus Krumholzibacteriia bacterium
GGCTTTCCCTGAAAGAACTGGACCTGCGTAAAAAATTCAACATTTCCGTGCTGGCCATCAAGCACCGGTCCATGTTTGGCAATGTGCAGAACGAGATTCCCAATCCGGATCTTTCCCTGCGGCTGGGTGATCGTCTCATCGTTGTGGGGGAGATCGCTGATCTGGAAAAACTGCTGACCGAAGTCAATCCCCGGTTTTTTCCCGGAGAGAAACGAGATGCCCATGAAAAATCCTGAGTATTATGGGCACCCTCGCCGGGAAATGGCGGCATTTGTACCCCTGGACGCCCAGGTGATGCTGGATATCGGTTGCGGTGCTGGTGCTTTTGCTGCGGGTATGAAAGAAAATGGTCGGCAGTTGGAAATCTGGGGCGTGGAAATATGTCCCGAGGCCGCCAAGTTGGCAGCTGAAGTGATGGATGAAATTTTAGTGGGAGATTTGGCCTCGGTTTTACCGGAACTGCCTCTTGGCCGATTTGATTGTATTGTCCTCAATGATGTCCTTGAACATGTGGAGCACCCGGATGAGGTCCTGCGGCGGATCAAACCTCTGCTGGCGGACGGAGGCCGAGTCTTGGCTTCCATTCCCAATGTACGGTATTTTTTCAACGTGATGGATCTGGTTGTTCACGGGCGCTGGGATTACATCGATGAAGGCATCCTGGACCGGACCCATCTGCGTTTCTTCACACGCAGCAGCATGAAAAAAATGTTTAGGGCCAATGGCTATTTGGTGGAATCCATGCACGGAATCAATCCAACGGGTTCTTTAATATTCAAACTGATGAATTTGCTGACTTTCGGCCAGTGGTCCGATATGAAATACCTCCAGTTTGCCGTGGTCGCTTCGCCCCGGGAGTAAATTCCATGGCACAACCCCAGTTCTTACTTTAGGATGCTGAAAATCCTGTCAATTCCCGTATTTTCCGGAGGCTTGTTCAATGTTTTCTTTGCGCCGTGGCTTTCTTCTTCTGCTGAGCATTTTCCTGTTCTCCATGGCCCTGGTTGGCTGTTCCGGAGAAATGAAAGTTTATAACAAAAATTCCTATGAAGCCGCTGTTGCGGGTGCTGCCGACAATGCGGCTCTGGCTGTGATTTACAAAGAGTATCTCACCGAAACCACTGACACCGATCTTGCCCTGGATATTGAGCTCACCTGGATAATTATGGATGAAGAAGCAGCCCTGGCGGCCGTCGGTCATCTTGCTGATTTAAATCCGGACTCTCCGCACTATATCTACCTTAAAGCCGCGCTGTTGGATTCAGCCGAAGAAAAGGTGACGGCCGGGCGCAGGGCCATCGCCCTGGATCTCAAGTTTGCCCAGGGTTACAAACTTATCGGCGGAACTTACAACAGTTCCCTTTTCCGGGGTCGTGGCAACGAAGAAGACAATCTCTGGCTGGAGCGGCAACTGGAGACCGATGCTCCCATTTTTCATCAAGCGGTGATGATTGATCCCGCAGCCGAATGGGCCTGGTCCAATCTCTATGGTTTCCAGAAATACAATGACAACTGGGAAGAGGCCCTGGTCATCCTGCTCAAGGGCAAGGATATGAACATGAAATTTGCTGCCGACTGGTACATCGCCTCGGCGCACATGGAACTTGGCCAATACGATGAAGCCTTGCAGGAATTTGTCGAAGGTGCTGAAAAGGCTCTGGTGGAAGAGGAAATTGAGGCGTCCGAAAAAGAAGAATACATCTTTGTGCGATATTCAGCCCTTCTGCAACGCAACCGTCTTTGGGCTAACCTGGAAGCATATGTCAGAAGTCATGCCGGTTGGGAAACCAATCCGGATCATCTGGTGGTTCTGGCCGGATCCCAGGCTATTCAACTGGACATGGACACTGCTTTAGAACATTTGCAGGCAGCTGCCGAAAATGGTCTGGACTCCGAATCCGAACTGAAAGCAATCACCGGTATTGATACTTTTGCTCAGGATGAGCGTTATGTGGCCATCCTGGCCAAAGTGCAGGCCAACTGGAATGCCGGCGCCCCTGAGCGCAAAGCCGAAACCCTGGCCGGAAAAATGTCCAGTCCGGCGCCTCTGTGGACTTTGGCCACTGCTGCCGGCGACTCCATCAGCCTGGCCAGCCTCAATGGTGACATTGTTATTCTGGATTTCTGGGCCACCTGGTGCAGTCCCTGCCGCCGGGCCATGCCTGTGCTCAGCAACTGGATGAAGACAGAGATGCCCCAGGGAGTGCGTGTTTTTTCGGTCAACGTGTGGGAAAACAATCCTGCCGGGGCCGCCGATTTTATCGTCACTAACGAATATGCCATGGAGCTTGTCTACGGCAGCAATGATTTGGCAACCGCCTACGGAGTGGAGGGCATTCCTTATATTTGCGCCATCGATGCCGAAGGTATTATACGTTTTGAAGAGGTCGGCTTTTCCGACGCTCTGGGTGAGAAGCTTGGTTGGTGGGTGGCAGATTTGAAACCCTGAGCTCACCCTGGAGCATGACCTCTGAACCTGGGACTGAATTATCGGGAGATCTGTGTTGGCGATCAAACCTAAGACTATCATCACCGTGGATGTGGAAGAGTGGTTCCATGGCCATAATTATTTAGAGCATGTCCCGGTGGACCAGTGGGGATCCCAGGAGTCGAGGGTCGAGCAGGGCATGGATCTTTGTCTGGATCTGCTGGATCGTCATCAGGTCAAAGCTACCTTCTTTGTCTTGGGCTGGACGGCA
>JAOZJV010000081.1 GCA_029935695.1 Candidatus Krumholzibacteriia bacterium
AGGCCCGCTCGCCAATACCCATGCGGGCACCGAGGGTCCACTGGTCCGAATCCATGCTGGCGATGACGCTGTGTTCTCCGTAAATGTTGCCCCGGGCCGAAGCGCCATAGATGGTGCGCCACTGGCGGTCCACCACTCCGGCGTTCAGCATGAAGAGCTCTCGCTCCCAGGACAGGCCGGCCCGCACAGTGGCCGGCAGGTAAACACTGTCGTCGTGTCCACCGAGAGAAATATTTGGCTTGTGCGGATTTTCCAGAACCACGCCAGCGGTCACTCCCTGCATGGGCAGACTGTAGGCTGCGGCCAGAGAAGTGGTGGCCACGGTGCGGCTCAAACCACCGGTCAAAAGAGGATCGATGAAAGAGCCCTGGCTCAGATCGGCACCGCTCAAATCGAAGGCGCGCTGATCCAACCCTACGGACAGACCCAAAGACAGGCCTGCCACAACACGCCTGCCATAACCGGCACGGAATTTTTTCAAACCCCACATGGGTGTGGACAGATAGCTGGCATCGAAACTCAACCCGCCACCAAATTTGCGGGTGGTGTAAATAAGACCACCGGTGCTGAGGTCGCCGGAGTTTTCCAGCAGGCCCACGTGCAGCACCTGAACACCTGCGGAAATCTGCCGCAGGGTCATCTCACCGAGAGCCGGGTTCAGGCCGAAAGCGAACGGGTCGTTCAGATCGGCCACCTGGCTGTTTGAGCCCATGATGGGTTCGTTCTGGGCCTGGGCTGCGCCAGCAGTCAGCAGCAAGGCAAAAAGGAGGAGCGCCAATGCGCGGCGGGGGCTCATCGGATCACCCCGCAGGTTCCGGTGCGGAATTCTTTGCCGTCATCATACACCACGTAGATGTAGGAACCCGGCGGCATGGGGTCGCCATTCTGGTTGCGACCGTTCCACACCAGGGAACGCTCGGCGTTGAGGCTTGATGTCTCGTAAACCATGTTGCCGCTCAGCTCGAAGATGCGAACTTTCGGGTTCTCCATGGTTTGGTTGAGAAAGCGGAAAACGATTTCGTCGTTGTGACCATCATCGTTGGGCGTGGTCACATTGGGGCTGATGACGAAAGGCCCGGAAGCCACCGGGAAACAGCTTTCAGCCACATTGTTGTCGGGGTTGACATCGCGACCGTCGACAATGGCAATGTGGGCACAATAATCACCGGGGCGGTCCACGAAGAACATCACCTGGGGTAGCAGCACCGAGGCACCGGAGACCAGGTCAGGGTAATCAACCACCCGACCGGCCACCCGCACACCCTGAGGATTCTCCAGCCACATATCCACAGTGAATGGTCCGGCGTCATAACCGAGACAACGGACCCGGCCATTGAAACGAATATCTTCCGCCAGGCCGGCGCTGACCGGAACAATGGGTAGGCTTGCTTCCAGATCCGGGCCTTCCCATTTCACGTACAGGGGAATTTCCACCAGGGCCGTTTCCGGAAGGGCGGAACTGGTTTCGATCACCTGGAACACCAGGGGGCCGAATTCTTCACACACTTCCCGGGTGACCGTGCCTTCGGGGGGCGTGATGTCGAATGACACCATGGTATCGCCCGTGGCCGTGGCCGTCACAAACGGAGGCAGAAGGCCCACAATGAGTTTGGTGTCATCGCCATCGGAATCGCGGGAGTGCACATCGAACTTCAGGTTGTTTTGTTCGCGCACACCAAAGGCCTGCACCATGCCTCCTGAAATTTCGTTCAGGGTGATGCCGCTTTGGCACGGCTCCAGGGTCGGGTCATCCGGCGTGAGCACCAGGTTGCTGATTTCAAGGGCCGGTGCACGGTTTGCCGCCACCATGGTGCCCAAAGTGAAGCAGTTGTTGGAGGGATCAAAATCTCCGTCCAGTCCTTCCGGGGGTTCAATGCAGGCGGTGAAGGGACAGTCGCCACCGTCTCCGCAGCTTTCGATGACGAAGCGCACCGTGTCGCGCTCGCCTTCCACCAGATTGATCAAAACTTTTTCCAGAGGATCAACGCCGCAGGAACACATTCCGCCTTCCAGGCCGATGACTGCATCCTGCTCGGGTTGACGGGTCATTTCCACCACAACATCCACCAGGAAGGGGTTCTGTTGCTGGATTTCGCCATCGGGATCCAGAGGCTGGAAAATCAGGTCGAGGACGGCCAGGTCCGGGCGTGAAGGCTCCACAATCACCGTCAGGGCGAATGACCGGAAGATGGCCGGGTGGTTGGAGTCGCGCATTTCGAGCAGCAGGTCGCCGCCCACAGGGCCCACCACATCGCTGTTGAGGATGATGACAGGCCCGCCATCAGTGGCAGCCGGTTGCAGGGCCACATTGAGCCAGGACATGGGATTTTCCACCACGAGCAGTTCGGGATGGGCAAGAGGCCAGGACCATCCCACCTGGTTCAGGCAATAACTGAAGACATCATCTTCACTGATGGTGATGGTGTCGACGGCGGCGCAGGCCGTGGCGGTGCCCGAACAATCGGCATCCGGGGCCAGACATGGCGCCACCGCAAGCAAACGCACCGACAGATGCTGGTTCAGGATCTGGGAGGGCAGACAATTATTCGGAGTCAGGGCATCGACGGCCCAGGCAAAATCCACAGCCAGATCGACGGAATCGGATCCGGCGGGAACCAAATCGGCATAAGGCTGAATTTCAACAGTCCACTCCTGGGTTTGGCCGGGAGCCAGAGGCCGCGGACCAGCCGGGAGCACCACGAAAGGATCCGGAAGGATGTCGGGAGGCGAAACCTCCACCGGAAAGTGCCCGGTGTTGGTCAGTGTCACCAGGGTGGCCATATTCACTTCGGGCAAGGCGGGCAGGACACCAAAATCAAGGGCTGCACCGGTGGACTGGTATCCCCCGGATGCGGTCCACGCCACCGAGCCAATGCCAGTGCCGGCGTCTTCAACCCGGTGAATGCCGCCACGGCCAAGCAAGTCGAATTGGCAGACAACGGTGGAGTCGCCACCATCGGAAGCGCCGCCAACCCAGTCGATGGTCACCGTCATGTTGGCCAGGTACTGCAAGGTATCCATGGGTGCAAAATTCACCGGCAGCATGACCGAGACATTGGGACCAAGACACCCGCTGCTGAACCACTGGTTGGGCCAACTGGGTACTGAAAAAGCACCTGAAGGGTCGTCAAGATCCACCTGAAGAATGCGTGAGGGCAGCAGGCCCTCGTTGGTGAAGGGCAGGTACGCAGCCTCGGCGGCTGTGGAACAGTTGACTTCACGCACACCAAAATCCATGATGCCGCCGCATTCGACGCCACTGCTGACAGGACCGTTCTGGGGTGTTCCCCCCGGAGTTTCCATCAAATAAATGGTGGCTGTTTCCGGCGAGACAAGAGCCAGGTCGCCATCGCCGTCAAAATTGAAATCGCCCACCTGCACAGCCCCAATGGCCATTTGCATTTCCAGAGACTGAATGCTTTGGGCTGCATCCAAAGTGCAGGCTTTCAGAGAACCGCTCTGCAGATCGGCGTACCAGATCTCGGGCTGGCCAGCTGCCAGGATATTGGAAACCGCGATGCTTGTGGATTGAGAGTTTAAACCTGATGCCGTCAGACAACCGGCCGCTGTGGCGGGCCAGGTTCCGTCGAATACAAAACCGCAGAGGTTGCCTCCGTCTGTATCCGGAGTGGCATTCAAAATGGAAGGCGCTGTGTTGGATTCATCCCATGGATCCAGGAGTCGGCCAAACAACAATCCCTGACTGAATTCGGGGGTTTCTTCGATGATACCGGCCGCTTCAAAACTGCCGTCACCAACACCCCTGGCCAAACGAACCCGGTAGACGGATTGTTCCTGATAGTCGGCGGCCCACACCAGGTCCATGACGCCGTCGCCGTCCGCGTCCTTGAGCAGAGCATGCACGGGCCAGGGCAATGATTTATCTCCACAGGGCTGTTGGCCCTGCTGGGCCATCTGAATGCTTTGAGGCTGCAGGTTGCCCTGGCCATCATTCAAAATCACCAGGTATTCCAAACCGAAGAGACCCAGCACCACCAGGTCGTCGTCGCCGTCGCCGTCAACATCACCGCACACCAGGGTGCGGCTGTGGAAACCAGCGGGGAAATCAAGCTGGGCAGCCTGGCTGCCGTTGGGTGAATAGGTTGCACCGGGATTGGTCCAATACTGCAATCCGCCGAGGGTCAGCAGGACCAGGTCACCGTTGGCATCGCCGTCCAAATCAATGGCTTTCAAATCCACCGGATTATCGGTGGTGCAAACGGCGGGTGAGCGCACATCCCAGCGCTGCATACCGGTGGAAGCTTCATAATACCTGGCGGCAGTCACCAGATAAGGCAGGCCCCCGGAGGTAACCAAAAGCACACCTTCAAGATCTTTGTCGGCGTTCAAGTCGGACCAGCTCCAGGCCAGAAATTCCATATCTCCCGGCGGAAAATAGCCCGCCAGGCTGATGGACCTGGACTGCATTTCAGCCAGGGACTGGCTCAGGTTTTCGTCCTCGGGCCGGATCGTTGTTTGCCACACGTATCCCTGACCCAGAGCCACGCCGTCACTTTGCAAATCAGCACTGAGAATGATGGTCACTTCTTCGCCGGGAGCGAAAGGGATGGCCGGGGTGAACAGGATGGTGTCCCCGGACACTGAAATATGGAGCTCTCCCCGGGTGCGCAATCCCGTGGCCGAGCCACGCACCACCAAAGGACTTTCGTATTGAGAAAGAATGCCTGTCTGCAGACGCACACCGAAAGGACCACAGGGTTGGGTTTGCACTGACCCGCGGGGCGGGAAAGTTTCAAGAATTTCCGGTTGAGCCCATACCACGGTGGGCAACAAGGCCAGCAGGATGCAGAGCAAGGCCAGCCTGGGTGTGTTGGTTGTACGGATCATTTCTGCACCTCCACTTCACCATTCAAAACCTTGGCGCGGTTCAGAATTTTAAGAGCCTCGCTGTTGTCCGGCTCTCGCTCAGATGCCACAAGGGCCAGTTTTTCCATGTCTTTGAAGCGGTCCTGGCTGAAGGCAATGCGTGCTTTTTTCAGGATCAACGAAACGGTGTCGTCGCCCCAACCCTGGGCCTGATCGTACCAGTGCAGAGCTTCTTCATAAGAACTTTGAGCCAGAAGAACATCACCCAGAATTACTGCTTCAGTGGGCAGGGGTTCACCCATGGCCAGCAGTTCTCGCAGGTCGTCACGGGTTTGGTCAAGATTGCCGGTGGATCGGGAAAAGGCCACCCGCACCCGCAAAGCCTGGCTTTTTTCGCTGGCAGTCAGGGAATCGGGATAGCGCAGCAATTCATTGGACACCATACCAGCCTGGCGCAGTTGGTTGCGGCCGTACAGGCGCGACATCCAAAAGGTGAGCCAGCGTGGGTTGAGGTCGCCCACAGCCAGGGTTTCAGCCACCTGGCTTGGTGTACGGGCCTGATCAAGAGTTGTGATGTTCCGGCGCGCCTGGTAAATATCGGCCCGGCCCGGATCCACCACATCGGCTGTATCGAGTTTGGCCAGGGCGGCAGGAACCAGATCGTCCGCCCAGTTGATCAGGGATTCTTTCAGCAAGAGGCCTGACACGGCATGGCGTGTGGCCTGGATTTGTTCTGCCCTTCGGGAATTGTCCGGGTTCAGCTTCAGGGCCTGCAGGTAGTGGTGATCCATGGCCATCCACTCGCTGTCCATCCGGCATAATTCGCCCACCATGAAAGATGCCAGAGCATCTCCTTTTTCCGGTTGCGCACCCTCAAGTTGAGAGGCCATGCGCACCCGCACCTCAAGGCGCTGCTCGGCCATATTGGGATCTGCCGCTTTTTCCAGCCAGCGGTACAGAGCCTGGGGCTGATCGGCGCTGACCAGGGTACGGACTTCTTCCAGTCCCGGACCAAAGGCCATCACCCTGGCTTCGACCAAACGTTGTAAGCTTTCCGACTTTTCCGGTGCTGCCTGGATGGCTTTTTCAAATCGAGTGGCCGCCAGGGCCCAATCGCCTGCCGCTGCCGCTTCGTCACCGGCCTTGGCTTCATCCCGCCAATAGCCCAGACGAACAAATTCAATATCATGATCCATGGATTTGGTTGCCGTGCTGCAACGCTCGAACCAACGGTTCATGTTTTCATAATCACCTTCGGCCCCGTACAAAACACCCAGGCTGTAAGCTTGCCAGGGTTGAGGGTCGGCCTGCTGGTCTTTTTGTAATTTTTCAATGGCGGACTGGCGGTTGGCCAGATCCAACTCCAACAGCTGCCTGGTTCGATCCACAGGCGCGGCACAACTCACCAAAAGAGCCAGCCCCACAACGGAAAGGCAAATCTTGGACACCGGCGGCAAATTTTTAGTCCCCATAACCAAACAGGTATGATCGGCTAGAGGGGCCTCCTCCTGTCGCCTGCCAAATAACGCTTTGAGCCACAATAAGTTGGACACGTTTCCCTTTCTCTCCCAATCCAAGGGACATGGGTCGGCAAATAATATTCAAGCCGGGTTTGCATGAACTGTTCCCAATCATTCAGTTGGGCCAAGTCTTGCTTTTTTATTTAATTATCCCGACTCTCATAAACACCCCACTCAAATACCAGCCTCGCAGGGCTGGTGGAATTGCGAGGGGTTATGCACTCAATACAGGTTTTTGAATCCACTCTATCAGCAAACGATCTCTTCAAGGCTCAATACCAAAAAGCCTTGCGCTGGTCATTGCTGACAGCTCTTCTGCTGACGGGTTTGGGTGTGTGGCTCATGCCCACCTATCAACCAAAGCCTTATGTCCTACGGGATGAATTTTTTCAAATAGAAGATTTTGAGATTATTGAAGAAATTGAAATTCCAGTCAAGCCCCAGGTCAAACCTCCGGCCATTGTAAAAGAAATTGAACCGGTGACGGGAGAAATGGAAGATGATTTTGTCTTGCCCACCACCTTTGAATTCGATTATTACGTGAATCCCAATCCCACAGGCTGGCAGGAACCGTTGGATAATTTTTCTCCAGCTTCCAGCAATCCTGTGCTTCTGCACTTTGCCAAACCCGACTATCCGGAAATTGCCCGTCGCTCAAGGCTGGAAGGTGTGGTGATCATCAAGGTTCTGGTGGGAAAAGACGGGCTGGTGGAACAAACAGTCATCCTGCAGGGTGCGAATCCGATTTTAAACAAGGCCGCGGCCGAGGCGGCTCGAAAATGCCGGTTCAAGGCAGGGACCCAACGCACTATTCCGGTGCGGGCCTGGATGGCCATTCCCTATTCATTCCGATTGAACTGACGGGGATGAAACTGTTGGTTCAGTCAGTGTTCGAGAATGTTCTGCACTGACTGGATCAATTTATTCACGGCGAACGGTTTTTCCACCCGGGCCAGAAATCCGTAATCTTCAAAATTGGCCAGGACGGGATCGTTGGAATAGCCGCTGGCCACCATGATACGGGCATCCGGATCCAGTTCCAGTATTTTCGAAGTGGCCTCCAGGCCGCCCATGGCCCCGGGCACGGTGAGATCCATGATGACAGCGTTGACGGGGTTGGGTGTGTTGAGCAGGGAGCGATAGATAGCAATGGCTTCGTTACCATCCTGAGCATGAAGGGTTTCATACCCTTTGGTGCCCAACATCAAGGCGCAGGTTTTGCGCACCAGTGGATCGTCATCCATGACCATGATTTTGACTGGCTGATCCGGATTGTCAGTGGAAGCTTGATCTGACCTCAAAGCGTGGGACTGCGCTGTCTGCCGGGCTTCGCTATCTAAAATTTCCAATGGGGACAATTTTTCCTGTGTTACGGATCTGAAAAGAACCAGAAGACCCATGTTCTGACCAAAACGATCCAACAGGATCATCGTCTTTTGCAGTACCGGCTGGGCTCTGCCTTTGCGGGTTCGTAAAATGACCTCGGTTTCCTGGTATTCAACCGGAACACGCTTGCCGTCTTTTTCCCGCCAAAAACTAATGTCGTTTCCAGTATGCGGATCGTTGGGTGAATAGACCTGTTCCAACAAACTGTCATGGGCCAGATCGGCGTTATGCTCCGTCAGTTCAGCAGCTTTCCTGTTGAACATCAGAATTCTCCGGTCACAATCGGTGACAATCACTGCTTCGCTGATGCAGCGCAAAACCACATCCAAGCGTTCCTGTTGAGAATTCAGGGAGTCTTCGACTTTTTTGAGGTTGGTGATATCCGTGCAAATGCCGCCGACGGCATAAATATGGCCATCATCATTCACAAGGGGGAACTTGAAGGTTTCAAAAGACAGGATACCATCCTTCAGGGGTACGGTTTCTTCAAAAGTTTTACCCACTTTGTGCGCCACAACTTCCTGATCCTGTTCGCGGAACAGCTCGGCAATAGGATGGGCGAAAATGTCGAAATCGGTTTTCCCTTTAATTTCCTGCCAGGATTTTCCCGTCAGAGCTTCGTACTGGCCATTGGCTAAAAGATAGCGGTGGTCCGAGTCTTTGAGATAAACAGGGAGGGGAATACTATTAACCATGCGCATGAGGTTTTCGGTCAAAATCTTTTGGGCTTCGACTTTTTCCAGATTATTTTTTAAATCTTCTGCTGACTCATTCAGGGCCCTGGTTTTTTCCAGCCATTTTTTTTTGCTGGATCCCAGCAAATAACCTGATAACAAACCGATAATAATGGGAATGATCAGTAATTTGGGCGTGACCTGGTTGCTGGTGAGAGTCAAATTGGTAACAGCAAAAACCACCAGCAAGGCGGCTCCTCCGAGAGAATAAAACAGTGGTAGCAAAGAATCTTTTTTCATGGATCATCTCCAAAAAAAAGCCTGTGTCCAGCATTTGCCGAACACAGGCATGAACCCAAATCAATGGCCAGAAAGGGTCAGCCTTCTCGGCTCGCCTTGATGCGCGCTTCGGCCCGGTCAGCAGCCAGGCGGGCGCGTTCCCGGTCCAAATCTGCTTCCACATGCTTGAGGCGACCACGGGCACGGTCCAGTGCCTCCTGGGCCCGGATCACATCAATTTCATTGGCCAGCTCGCAGGTGTCGGTCATCACGTTCACCACGTTGTCACTGATCTCAACAAAACCAGTGCCTACCGAGAAGTGTTTTTCGCTGCCGGCATCATCGATGCGCAGGAAAACCACACCCGGAGCCACCGCACCAACCAAAGGCGCGTGATTGGCCCAAACACCCAGATATCCAGCCAAGCCGGGGATGATGGCGCTGACGGCATCGCCCTCATAGGCTGTTTTATCCGGTGTGACGATCATCACTTTGAAGGACTTGGCCATGGGCTAACCCTCCGCCTGCAGCTTCTCGAAATTCTCCAGCACTTCCTCGATGGCGCCACACATGTAGAAGCACTGCTCGGGAATATGATCATAATCGCCAGCGACCAAACCCTGGAAGGACCGGATGGTGTCTTCCAATTTGACGTAGCGGCCAGTCATGCCGGTGAAGACCTCGGCCACGAAGAATGGCTGGGAGAGGAACTTCTGGATTTTACGGGCGCGGCCCACGACGACTTTGTCATCATCGCTCAGCTCGTCCATACCCAGAATGGCAATGATGTCCTGGAGATCCTTGTAACGCTGCAGAATGGTCTGCACCTGGCGGGCCAGGTTGTAGTGATCGTCGCCCAGAACGCCGGGCTCGAGAATACGGCTGGTGGAGTCAAGAGGATCGACAGCGGGGTAAATACCCAGCTCGGCGATTTGACGGGACAGCACCGTGGTGGCGTCAAGGTGAGAGAAAGCGGTTGCGGGAGCAGGGTCAGTCAAATCATCGGCGGGCACGTAGATGGCCTGCACTGAAGTAATTGAACCGCTGCGGGTTGAAGTGATTCGCTCCTGCAGCTGGCCCATCTCGGTGGCCAGGGTGGGCTGGTAACCCACGGCGCTGGGCATACGACCCAGCAGAGCGGAAACTTCTGAACCAGCCTGGGTGAAACGGAACATGTTATCAACGAAGAGCAACACATCCTGGTTCAAAACATCGCGGAAGTGCTCGGCCATGGTCAGACCGGACAGAGCCACACGAAGGCGGGCTCCTGGTGGCTCGTTCATCTGCCCGAAGACCAGGGCAGTGTTGTCGATCACTCCGGACTCGGTCATTTCCAGCCAGAGATCGTTACCCTCACGAGTACGCTCACCCACACCGCAGAA
>JAOZJV010000598.1 GCA_029935695.1 Candidatus Krumholzibacteriia bacterium
ACCAGCCTCGATGTGGCCGGGGGCGGAACCACGGCGGCCCGTATTTCCGTGGATAGATTCCGCACCGACGGATACGACGTCTTGCAGGACGACGGCACCGAAGCCTGGGGCGGCAACGACGCTAACACCTGGGTGGGCACCGGCCGCATGATTCATCGTTTTGAAAAGGGTGAAGCCGACATCCAGGCTGGTTATGCGGATCGCAAATTCGGCGCCCAGGGCTTCTACGCTCCGTATCCGAGCTGGGAAGAAACCAAGACCGCTTTTGCGGCCGGCCGCGTCAATCATCCTGTCTCGGACCGGATCACGTTGGAGCCGAGAGTATATTACCGCCGCAACACTGATCGTTTCGTGCTGCTGCGTGACAACCCGGATGCCTACACCAACAACCATCTGACCCACAAGGTGGGCACTTCCCTCGGTGGCATCGCTGATTTGGGCGGTCGCAACACCCTGGCCATGAAGCTGGAGGGCGTGTACGAGGATATCGACAGTGATGGTATCCGCGGGGGCAATCCCGGGCAGGCTTTGGGTTATCATTTGCGCCGCCGGGCATCGGTGGCGGCCGAATTTGACAACAATGATGGCCCTGCCCTGTGGCAAATGGGCGTGCGGCTGGACACAAGGGAAGGATACCAACCCCGTTTCAGCGGCACCGGAGCCATGAGTTATCTGGCCAGTGAAAGTCTGACCATGCGCGGCAGCATCGGCACCTTCAACCGCATTCCCAACTTCACCGAATTGTATTACAGCAGCCCAACAGATTTGGGTGACCCGGGTTTGGAGGCGGAGACGGGCTGGTCCTGGGATCTCGGTTTGGAATGGAACGAAGGTCCCTGGTTCGGGCATGTGGCCTGGTTTCAGCGCCAGGAAGACGACCTCATTGAGTGGGCGCGGCCTCTTGACTCGAATCAGCCATGGCAGGCCACGAACATTGCCGAGGGCAGGGTCAAAGGTTTGGAAAGCCGCATGGCCTGGCGTCACGGCGCAGGGCACATCCTGTCGGTGGGGTACACCTGGCTGGATAAAGAGACAACCATGCCGGGGAATTACGAAGGCAAGTACACGCTGCTGACACCACGGCACCTGCTGCAGATGCAGGCCTCAGCGGTGCTGCCCTGGAACTTGAGCTGGACCGTTGGCGGACGTTATATGGAACGCACGGCCGGGCCGGATGATTTCCGCATCCTGTTTGTGCTGGACACTCGTCTGGACTGGACCCACTCCAGCGGATTATTCGCGGGCATCATGGGGACCAATCTGCTGGACCGTCGTTATGAAGAAATTCCCGGTGTTCAGATGTCCGGGATGCTGCTGACGGCAACCGTGGGCATGGATTTCTAGTCCCGGTTGGTGAAGATCGTCAGACCCGCGCCAATGATTCCGGCAAAGAAAGTCACCGGCATCACAAGCACCGCCAGAAGGAACGAAGTCACCGAAAGTCCAGTCACGATGGGCGCCAGCCAACCGGGTGACCGACCCGCCAGCACATCCAGCACATTGTGCAGAACGGCCATCACCACAAAACCCACCAGCGAAATTGTCATCATCTTCAGGAAACGACGAGGAGATCGCCAGCGGTGCACCATGGCCAGCACCAGAGCGAAGATGGATGCAAACAGAAAAATAGCCCCGGGTGGGTTGTCGGCAATGCCGAGAATCAGCGCTCCTGCCATGAACCCAGTGGCCGTAACCAGGCTGATAATGCAGGTTTTATCCCGGAAAATTGAGTGTGAGTGATTGAGGGTGTTTCCCATGACTTTACCTCCACAGAACAACCTAACATTTTTTTGAAAAAGGCCAAGCTGGTCAGCTTTTGCCATCGTTCTGTCATCGGCCCTTGAAGTGTATCACGGTTTTGTGATAAGATCACGGAGTGATGCTTTAAGGGGGCTCGCTTTATGATCAAGAATTGCATCGGTGTTTTGGCATCTCTGTTTTTTGCTCTCGCCGTCCAGGCCACTCCGATTAATATGGTGATCACAGCCGGATCTGACGATGGCGTGGAACTGGACCACCGAGTGTGGCAACCGGATACTTCTCCTCTGTTGGTGGGCAGGCCTGGCGACGGCGAAGTGCGTGAGGTTGGCCTGCGCTTCATGGCTGGTGCTCTCGACCCATCACACCCGGTAGTCTTTGCCCGCTTGCGGTTTGCCGCCCGGGGAGGTGTGCTCAGCGACAGCCTTTCATTGACCATCAGTGGGGTTCTGGAGCCTGGCAGTGAGCCGCTTTCAGAAGAACGCCGCCCTTCGCAGCTGACGCGAACTGTCAATACAGTGTCCTATGATTTCCACGAAGCCTGGGGCGATGGTGAGGCGAACCAGCTCTTCTACTATTCCGACGATCTCAGTGCCATCATCAACGAAATCATTGCTCAACCGGAATGGGGACAGCAGAGTAATGGCTTGATTCTGTGTGTTGATGATAATTCGGCCGAACGGTGCATCACCAACTATCTCTCCTTTTCGGACATGGTCCCCAACCGCTGGCCAGCCACCCTTCAGGTTTGCCGCAATTTGCATGAAACTTTCCTGGGGCATGAAATGGTGGGCCGTCCCACGGACCACAGCGCCACCATCAACTTTGTTTCCCTGGTTTCACTGGAAGCCTATGTGGAGTACGGGGCGAGTCGGTTTTCCATGAGCACCGAACCGGTTGTGGTGCCTGCCGGCGAACCGCTGGATGTGGAA
>JAOZJV010000599.1 GCA_029935695.1 Candidatus Krumholzibacteriia bacterium
CACCCAGAAAGTCGGAAATTCCGCCTTGCGGTAGGTTCGCCAGGCCCAACCCTCTTCTGTCCACCACTTTTCGGTTTGATACCCCCCGGCGGATACAAATCCATGAAATTCACGGTTGCTCACCAGATACCGGGCTGCTTCGAAGGCTTCCACAGAGGTTTCCAGCTTCCCGTATTCGTTATCCCAACCGTAATAGGGATGATTTTCCGTCTGCCCCTGCACAACCAGGCCCGCGGGCACATTCACCATTTTATTGGCTGGTGGCTCAGCTGAATGATTGCAAATAGGCCAGTTTTCGTTTTTTTGGACCATTTCCAGAGGCAACTGCCGCATAAGCACCGAACTGGTCTCCAGATGGATGCGTTCATGTTCAATCCCCATCAGAATCACCCAAAACGGGTCCTCCCAAGTGATTGGCATGTTCAAAGGCAGCTCGTTTATGGCTTTTTCCACCACGATTTTGGTTTTTTTGCGATAATCCCAGGCCTCGGCCACTGTGGGCCATTGGTAATTCTGGTCGTTGAGATCATCCCAGCTCATTTCATCCACACCCACGGCGAAGATGGATTCGTAGTGGGGATTGATGCGTTCGGTGATCACCTTGGCCAGGATCATTTTGTTGATGAAAAACGTCGCTGTGTGGCCCAGATAGAAGATCAAGGGATGGCGCAAAGGGTCGGCACGGTTGAAATAAGCCTCATCGCAAGCCATTGTTTGGAATAGTTTTTCGTAAATATCCCAGGTTTCATGGAAATAGCGACTGATGGTTTCGCGCATGGCTTCTGGGGTTCCCTGGTCCAGGCGAGGACCAGACATAAGCTTAAAAGACATAAAGAGGATCCCTTCTCTTGTGCCGCGGAGAATGTTGCTACCTTACAATGAACCAAAATTCTTCCGATGTATCAACTCCAAACACCGTAAATTTTCTTCTGTGATCAAAAATGGTGACTGTTTTGGGGCCAGCAACATTCTCCGCGGCACAACTAAGGAGTTTACCCTATTAAGGGGTGTTGGGGGGGGACGATAATTTCTATGTGGTCGGAATAAAAACCCCCACATCCCCATGGAAGCCTCCAGCCTTGGTGCCCTGGTTTGGAGGCTTCCAAATTATCTCCCCATTAATCAAAGACAAAGTCTCCACAAACAAACCCCCACAAAACCGCCTTGCTTTCAACAAACCCCTAAACTTACTAATTCCCAACATGTTAACCTCCGCTTAATTCTCCACAAACTGCTTGTCAAAAAAATAACAAAATCTTCTTGACCCTCAAATTCCAATGATTACTTTAGGGGCGTCAAAGGCTTGTTATTTTATTAACATAAATATCAAAACTGGAGGCCGTCATGGTCAAAATGTCAAAGCATCTGATCAATCCACGCACTGTTGGCCGCTTGTGTATTTACCGGCGAGTGCTCAACCAACTGAGCAGCCAGGGAACCAAACGGCTTTTTTCCCGTGATCTGGCCTCCATGGCCGGTGTTTCTCCATCCCAGGTGCGGCAGGATCTCATGAATGTCCCCACCAATGGCACCCCTCAAAACGGTTATGCGGTCAAAGAATTGGCCGAGGCCGTCGTTACCTGCCTGGGAACCGCCCAAAGTTCCTCGGTTGTGCTGCTGGGAGCCGGACACCTGGGGCAGGCTCTCTTGCACTATTTTCAGGCCACCCAGCCTCGCATGGCCATGTCGGCGGTTTTTGAAATCAACCCCAACATGGTGGGCAAGCATTTGCACGATGTTCCGGTTTGGGATATTGCCACCCTGGATCAATATGTGCGTTCCGCTCAGGTGCGCATCGCCATCCTGGCCTTACCGGCAGAAGAAGCCCAGCCCGCCACCGACCGCCTTGTGGCAGCAGGCGTCACAAGCATCCTGAATTTCACACCGGTTCGACTGAACGCTCCGGCCCATGTTTTTGTGGAAAACAACGATATCCAGATGTCACTCGAAAGAGTTGCCTTCTACGCCGCGGCTCATACTAAAGAAAAAGTCCAGGCATGAACGCTTCCGAAGTCATCCTGGTCAAAACCATCGGTGAGCGTTGCCGCACCTGTTTCACTTGTGTGCGGGAATGCCCCGCCAAAGCCATTCGTATTGAAGACGGGCAGGCCATGGTGCTGCATGAACGCTGCATCGGTTGCGGCAACTGTGTGCAGGTGTGCAGCCAGGGCGCCAAAGTTGCCGTCGATTCCCTGGATCTGGCCGAAACCCTTTTGGCAGAAAGCAGTATGGTGGCCGCTGCAGTGGCCCCCTCTTTTGCCGCCGAGTTCACCCACTATGGCGAAAAGGTTTTCACCGGCATTTTGAGGGAACTGGGTTTCCACATGATTCACGAAGTGGGATTCGGGGCCGACCTGATTGCACAGCGCACCCGGGAACTTGTGGAGGATGGTCCCTTCAAACGCTGGATTGCCACCTCATGCCCTGCCATCGTCACCTTTGTTCAGCGTTACCATCCCGACCTTTGTGACTCACTTCTGCCACTGGTTTCACCCATGGTGGCCAGCGCCCGGGCCCTGCGTGCCCTCCATGGTCCCGATCTCAAAATCATCTTCATTGGACCGTGTCTGGCCAAGAAAGGCGAAGCGGCTTTCACCAGCGGCGACGGACGGGTTGATTGCGTCATCACCTTCAGTGAACTGGATGAATTGATCCGGCGGCGGGGATTGGATCCGGAAAT
>JAOZJV010000600.1 GCA_029935695.1 Candidatus Krumholzibacteriia bacterium
GATCCTGTGGCTCGAAAGTCGCCTGTAACCTATCTTTTTTCGAAATTAAAGCAAATTGTATTTGAAATACATAGCTGCCTCATGTATTGAGCAAGCAACAAGACCAGTGTTAATGTCTCACTTTGGGTGGGTTAAATCCCCCACCTTTAGGTGGCAGCTTTAGCGGTCTTGGTGTAGTCTTGCGGAATGACTAATTACCGCCATGGATCTCATACGAAGTTCCTTATCCATCTGCATTTGGTATGGATTACGAAGTACCGTAAACCAGTAATGAAGGGCGCAATTGCTTACCGGGTGCGGGAAATGATACGTGATATTTGTACTCGCTCAGATGTTGAGATCATAAAGGGCCACGTCTCATCCGATCATGTTCATCTTTTTGTCTCGATTCCGCCCCAAGTGACCATCAGCCGATTTGTGCAACAAGTAAAAGGTAAAACTTCTCATAAACTGTTGAGCGAATTCCCTCAAGTCCGGAAAATTTACTGGGGTCGGCACTTTTGGGCGAGGGGCTATTTTTGTTGTAGTAGCGGTAACGTGACCGATGAAGTAATTGTGCAATACATCGAGAACCAGCAGCACGATACGGATGATGCGTTTAAAATTGACGAAGAATAATCGGCGAAGCCGATCCCGCCAGCTTTAGCTGTAAAATGAAACCACCACCTTGAGGTGGTGGAGTGTCATTTAAAAAGCAATTTTAGATGTCATTATTTCCGAAGGAGATACAATTCTTGTTGGTGGAGATATTGAAAGTTATAGCCGCGCAAATCATAGCCTCGTACTAAATGATGACGGCTGCACCAAGTGGTCGAGTTACGAGAATGAGCCACCCCCCGAAGGGAGAACGCTTGTTGAGCGTACGCTCCTTACTGACCGGGAGTTTACGATAATATACGCAGGTGAGGTGGTTGCAGAGGGCCACTTCTGGTCGGGTACTGAATCGCGCCTGCACTCAGGGCTAATGCTATGGGATTCACTATCGCAACCTGTTCAATCAAGGCTTGGTTTCATGTATTTGCGCTTTGAACCTGACATGCCACCCGATCCTCTTGAATCAGAATCATTTTGGGAGTACTTCGAAAAGCACGGTAAGTTGGTCGATTGAGGGGGCAAAAAATAACAACAAGTTGAACGTCATTGATCTCCTGTACCTCGGCTACTTTACTTAATCCCACCTCCGATGATTTCCCAGTGGCCGCCTTTGGCTGGACCAACCCTTTTGAGAATATTTTCTTCCTTCAGTTTTCTGAGTTGCCATTCAATGCCTTTATCTGTAATGCCGATCCGTTCAGCCATCACCTTGGTAGTTATCGTTGGATTTTCTTTTATGAGGGCGAGGATTATCTCCCTAGTTTTCTCCCTAGTTTTCTCCCTAGTTTCTTGAGTAGTGTCCCCCTGCAATTCACCCTTGTGTTCAGGTTGGAACGGAAACACAGTCCACAAACCAGTGCTTTCAAGTTGGATTTCAGGTACGGGAGTTCCCGCCTCACGGCAAGCCTCATGAATTCTTTCAATTCCTCGACCCCAGGCCTCAATCATTCCGGCCCGAAAAAATACTGCTGCGATGTCGGGATTGAAGGGACGGGATGAGTGTTTCCCAAGCAATTTTTCAAGGTCCCAATCAGGAGGCAATACACCGGGATTCCATATCATCAGTTTATCGTCATAAACGCTAATCTGGATGGGAATGCCACTGGCGTATTCCTTGTGGATTACTGCGTTAAGAACTGCTTCACGCAAGGCCGGAAGCGGAACCGGCCAAGTTTCCACCCTCTGGATACCCTCGTAGGTGATCCAAGCTTTGAGGTATTTGGCCTTGAGAACCTCAATTGTCTGATTGACCTGAGAAAGCAGATTCCCTTCAATTTCATCCTGGTAACGTAGATCGGCGTTGCTGGCAAAATATCCAATTTTCACGGATGAACCAGTGAAAAAACGTTGGGGCTCTGGGTGAAAAACCAAGGCGGCGGCCCGAGTTAAGTAATCCCCTTCAACCAATCTGAGTTTTTCTAATAGGCCGGGATCCGTCTCATTCAACACCGCCTCGGTAAGGCGACCACTCCTGAGGGCAAGGCGTCGGAATTCTCCAAGAGTTCCAGAGTCCAGATCATCACTTCTTAAGCCCGGGTGTGGGACACTGTCCCAAGTGCGACCGTGCTTGCGAAGCAAGAAACGGTCAAGAGCAGCCCCCTTGAGCATCTGGTTCGTGCTACCGCTACGGAAGAAATATTCTCCTTTGTAACTGATTGGGCTTGGGTAAGGTTCAACGCGGATTACTAGATAATCTTTACTATCCTCTGTGTGCAAATTCACCTCGACCATAAGGCCAAGCAGGTCCCGGACTTTATTTGGCAATTCTTCCAATAGCCGGGCCGCGTTTGGAATACCAATGACCTGGCCACGGTCATTTTTTCCAATGACCAGCATCCCTCCCTGTGCGTTCGCGAAACCACAGATCCACTTAAGGTATTCATTGTGCCAGGAGGCTTTCCATTCTTCTTGCTGGTGTTCTTTCATTGGGTGTTCCCGATCAAGGATCCAGAGTGTGTTAAAGTGCCCTTTAACTTTAATAGCCTGTTTTGGCCAGTGAGAAGTTTTTGCATCATTCTTATAAGATGAAACTAATTTTTTGGTAGGGTAACAGATCGTCTGCCACGGACCAACAACCTTTTCTC
>JAOZJV010000082.1:0-7362 GCA_029935695.1 Candidatus Krumholzibacteriia bacterium
TAAACGCACCAGAGCCGGGATTTCGTGGAAATTCCGGAATTGTGCGTGGTGAGGAATCCACTGCGAAACAGTATTTTTGCGTCTGGGAAGAAGGCTTTTTACAGGTGACCTGGCCGGAAATGTCTGAAGCCGATCAAATAAAAATTATGCTTTTTGATGGGGAAATGACTGAGTTGAAAATCTTGGCAGCCCCAATGGCCGGATCTCTCCAAATTCCTCATTCACCTTTGATGAAGCAGACCGTCTACGGGCAGATTATCTACTTTGCGAAAGGTGATGTTCTTCAGCGCGGGCCTATTTTTTCAATTCCTCCAGTACGATGATGGCCGTTGTCGTTCTGGCAATGTCTTTGCTCCCCATCATTATTCCACACCTCTGTCTGGCTGATTTCCCACCGGCCCAAAGAGCAGTTCTGGATTCACTGACCATCTGGCACAGCCAGAGCAGACCTGATCTGGTGGACAGTTTGGCCACAATAGAAATTCCAGCAGCCAGAGCTGAAAACGACACCACCTACCTGCTTGAACTTCTGCGCCACAGCGGTTGCACCCGCGCGGCTTTTGGTCTGGCAAAACAGGCTGAGCCCGACCTGCGTGAAGTTTGCCGGCTGGCCGCTGTCACCAGAGATACAACCACCTGGCTGCAGGGATTGCGCTGGCTGAGTGTGGCTGTTGGCAGGCAGGGGCGATCCACTGAAGCCGTGGAATATTACCATGAGTTGGGCCGCCTGGCCCGGTCGTGTGGCGACTCCCTTCAAATTGGTTGGTCAGAGTTGGGTCTGGCCTATGATCATTATCTGAACGGGCGTTCGGAAATGGCCATCGACGGCTATGGTCTGGCCGCAGGAATTCTGGAACGGGCCCAAGTGATGAGAGGTGCTTTGTGGGCCTTTAATGGCCAGGGCATGGCTTTGCGTCAGGAGGGACGGTTTTCCGAAGCTGCCCGGTGCTTCCAGCGCTCCCTGGAATTGGCCATTGCCCAGGGAGACAAGCTCAGCGAAGCCATGGCGCTGAACTATCTTGGCCGCCTGGAAATACTGATGGGAGACCCAGACATTGCCATTGGCCGTTTCGAACGGGCTGCCACCATCCACCAGGAATATCAACACCATCGGGAAGGGTTGTTGCCCTTGCTGGATATTGCCCAGGCCAGGACCATGCAGGGTCGTTTCGACGAGGCCGCCGAAGACCTGGAATTCATCATCGATCAGGCTGTTCGGTTTGGCCTGATGGACATGGAATTACTGGCGGTGCAACAGTTGGCCGATATCCACCTTGCCCGAAATCGGCCGGGCCTGGCGGTGGAACTGTGCAAGCGAGCCATGGCCGCCAAAGATCAGCCTTCAGCCATGGCGCGCACCGAGATTAGCTTGCGATTAGCTCGGGCTTTGGCGGCGCAAGGTCATCTGCAGGAGGCGTTGGCCCATCTTGAGCCCGTTTCCGGAACGGCGTCTGCGGCAACCACACTGCAGTTAAGAGTCAGTCGGCAAAGGACGCAATATCTGCTGGCCCTGAATCAATTTGACGAGGCTCTTGATTGTGCCCAATCCGGAGTGCAGCAGGCCCGCGCCGCTGGTAGCGATCTTCTGTTGCTGCCATTGCAAACTTTGGCTGCCAGGGCATGGTTTGCCAAAAGTGAGCAGGACTCGGCCCTGGCCGCAATTAATCGTGGGGTCAACCAGTGGGAGCGGGTGAGGGCGCAACCTGCAGATCCTCGATGGCGTGAGTTGCGCAGTGAAACCGCAGCCGGGCTTTTCACCCAGGGGGCAGTGATTGCGCTGGCCGGAAAAAAGGGACCCAGGGGTGCCTTCGATCTGATTCAACGCTACAAGGCCAGAACACTTGTTGAGAGGATGCAGGTGCCGGGTCAAAACCTGGAAACCGCATTTCAACGGATTTCTCTTTTGGAACTTCAAACCAGAATACTCCAACCTGGTATGGTTTACTGGGAGGTGGTTTCCGATGAAGAGTCTTCCGTGTTCATTCTGGTGACAAATGACCAGGTCCTGGGACATGTGATGACAGAGAGAGACCGTTCTTCCACCATCATGCGAAGACTCAGCGACGTGCTGACCAGCACAGCCGTTATGGAACCAGCGCCAGCCCAGGTGCTGGCTGCCTCTTTGTTCGATAATTTGCCCGCTGATTTTAGGGCGGTATTGGCAGGGGCGCAAAGGCTGGTTTGGAGCCCTGATGGATTATGGCATGGTTTGCCTTTGGCCCTGCTGCAGATTCCTGTGGGGGAGGGCCTGCTGCATTCAGAGTGCGAAGTGTCCAGAATTCCGTGTGCTTCTCTTCTCAATCCACCCAATCAGCCTGATAGCGAGACGAATTTCAGTTCTGAAATACTTATTCTTGAGGGGTCATTCTTTGAGGGGGAGCTGCATTTTCCAGGAGTAATTCAGGAGGTGGACTGGCTCAGGGATCGATTCAAAAATGCACGGATAGGTTTGGTGCCGCCGGACCGGGCTGAGGGAGATTCAGGTTGGCATACGAAGGGCCTCATTCACGTAGCGGCCCATACTCGGGTGGATGATCAGCAGCCCTGGAATACGAGTATTTTTCTGGGCTCCCAAGGCACAAACCCAGTGAAGGCGGCCCAGGTGGCAAACATGAATCTTGAGGCCGGACTGACCGTTTTGGCCAGCTGCCGCACAGTCGGTTCCCGCACCATTGCAGGGGAAGGATTGCTGGGTTTGACATCGGCCTTTCTGATTTCGGGAGTGCCTTCGGTGGTGGCGACACTCTGGCCGGTTGATGACAGTGCCACTGCGGTCTTCATTGCCCGGTTTTACAATCATCTGGCAGATGGGTTTGAGGTTTCTACTGCTCTTCGTTTGGCCCAAAACGAGTGTCGCAGTGATCCAGCCATGAAATCGGCCCGCCATTGGGCAGGGTTTGTGGTGGTGGGTGATGGTTCCCTGCGGGTTCCCCTTGAAACCGGATTTCTCTATTGGCCGGTTGGGGTTGCGCTAATATTTTTGGCAACTGGATTTGTTTGGCTCGGCCGGCGTTTGTCTCGAAATAAAGTGAATGATTATATTGTCCCTCAGAAAACCGAGAAACTACATCATATCCTGTAATTGGATCAACTTTCCGGGATTACCCATCACCAGCAGAATGTCATCACTTTCAAAAATGTAAGAAGCATCGGGCACGGTGCTGCTGATCTGTGAATCAATGGCTTTCTGCCGTTTCACCAGAAGAAGAGTAACTCCAAAGCGATTTCGGAGATCCAGATCTCCGCAGCTCCTGCCAATAAACATGGCCGGAACTTCAATTTCGGCCAGACTGAGGCCGGAAATACCAGGCATGGGCGTGAAACCTTTGGCGTTTTCCATGGACGTGGCCATGCTGCTGGCCATTTCCCGTTTGAACATTTCGGTGTTGTATTGCTGGATAACATCTTTGGCAAGAATTGATCCCACCAGGGAGCCATCCTCCACCACCGGCACTTCGTATTGATACCTGTCCAGTTGGCGGATTACATGGTCCAACCCATCGTTCGGATGCACCGTGGGAAATCCTTCGGTGTGCATAAGGTCAAATGCGATGACTGCGTGCTGAAATTCACCCGACTCACCGATGAAAGGCCGCATATCATCAAAATGCACCACACCCTGCAGACGATCTTCTGAATCCACCACAAAAATAGAATTATAACGATTGTCCAAAAACAGAGTCAGCAGCTCCACAAGGGTGGTATGGGAATTAACTTTGCCTTCGGCAGCAGTCATTACTGATTTCACCTGCAGATGGCTCAGTACATTAAGCGTGCGGCCATTGAACAGGTCCAGCCCCCGGCGCAGAAGTTTCATGGTATAGATCGAAGCTTTGTTCAAACGGGCGGCCAGCATGGTGGCAATCACGCATGAAATCATCAGCGGAAGAATAATTTTGTAATCGTTGGTCAGCTCAAAAATGATCATGAAAGCCGTCAGCGGAGCGTGAGTTGTGGCGGCAACAACAGCACCGGCTCCCACCAGAGCATAGGCTCCCGGCGTAGCGGTTCCCTGGGGCCAGACGGAATGGGCCACAGTGCCCAAAGCACCCCCGGACATGGCTCCGATCATGAGCGATGGAGCAAAAATACCACCGGAGCCACCAGAACCGATGGTGATGGCCACGGCAAAAATTTTTACAACCGCCAGAATCAGGAAAGTCTGCAGCAGGAGATCCTCATGGAAAGCCATTTCAATGGCCTCGTACCCTACTCCCATGATTTCGGGAAAACGCAAAGCCATGAGACCAATAATGGCTCCACCGAGAACAGCCTGCACCACACTGGGAATGCGTTTGAGCGGGCCTTCGAAGAAATCTTCACTGAAGTATAGGATTTTCACAAATAGCAGAGCGACAAAGCCGGACACAATCCCAAGAACTCCGTAAATCAATAGTTCCCAGGAGCTTGCCAGCGAGTATGTAGGGATTACAAAAGCAGGGATATCGCCGAAATAATGATGACTGATAACTGTGGCTGCCACCGAAGAAATGACAATGGGAGTCAACTGGGACGGTGCGAAATTTCCCAGAATTACTTCTGCAGCAAACAGAACCCCGGCAATAGGCGCGTTGAAAGTGGCGGCAATACCCGCGGCAGCTCCGCAACCAACGAGAGTCCGCAACCGCCTTTCGCCCAGATTCATCAACTGGCCGATGGCCGAACCAAGAGCGGAGCCGATCTGAACGATGGGCCCTTCCCGACCAACAGAACCACCAGTTCCAATACAGATACCGGAAGCTACCAGTTTGGCCACAACGACTCGGGCTCTGATCCTGCCCCCACGCAGCATGACTGCTTCCATCACCTCGGGGACACCGTGCCCTTTAGCTTCTTTGGCGAAAAAATGAGTAATAAGACCGACCAGCAGACCACCGACTGCAGGAATAAGGACAATTTGCCAGGTGTCATGCGCGCGGATGCCATCGAGAGTGAATGCGGGCATCTGCCAGGCCTGAACCTGAACAAACTCTATAAATTTGCGAAACCCAACAGCACACAGACCACCGAGCAGTCCCACCAGAATGGCCAGAAGTACCATAACTGAATGGTAGGACTGCAGAAAACGAAACCGAAGCTGGCGCATATCGAAGAAACGATTGATCATCATGGCGGTAGTCCTGTAATCGGTGAAAATGACCGGCATCAAAAGAGAAAGGAGATAAAAGCAAAACAACTTTCCTGCTGGCCCCCAACAATAGGTTCCAGTCCTTCGCCCCACAAACCGAAACATGAATGCTGGTTTTAATAACAATGATGATTTAATCTTTACCGAGGAAGGTTTTGTTTCTCCTGGATCCAAGAAAGTTGATGAAGAATGTCTTCTCCAAACAACGAACAAAATATCAGGGAATTCAATCCGCCCAAATTAGAACCACCGGATTTTGAAAACTCCCCCCTGGCCAGAAGTGAATACATTACGGCACTTGCGCACTTCTACCGTGCAGAAATGTACCGCTCCATGGTTTGGCGAACGCGCTTGGATACGTCAACAAACTGGGCAATTATTTCTACTCTGGCCATCCTGACCTCCAGTCTGAACAATCCGTCTTACGCTACGGAAGCCCTCCTGCTGGGTATGTTCGTCAATGTAATATTTCTGATTATTGAAGCCCGACGTTTCAGGTTTTTTGACGTCTGGCGGGCTCGGGTCAGAATGATGGAAGAAAATTTCTATGGTGGAATTCTGCGCCGTGATCAAACCTGTATCCATAAGGAGTGGGGCGGTCAGGTTGCCGATGATCTGTTGTGTCCCCGGTTTCATCTGACCAGGATTCAGGCTTTCAGGGCCCGCCTCATGCGAAATTTTCGCTTCATTTTTGCCCTGTTTCTGATCGCCTGGATTGGTCACCGCCTGACACCGAGCACTCCGGATAAATTTCTCTCCGGGCTCCATGCTTTTCCGCATTGGGTGCCTGATTTGCTGGTTGGTATCCTTTATACCGCATTGATGTTAATCGCAATTTTCACACCGAAGGCACCGTCTCCGGAAGAGGCTTACTGGCCACATCCGGATCACCCGGGTGAAGATATTTCCAGTCTTGATGTATAAAGTGAAAGCGCCCCATGCAATGGTGAGGATGGAAGAGTGCTGGAATGTTTGGAACTTGTGCCCAGAATGGTGTTTGCAGATACCACTGTACCTCATTATTGCCATCGCTTCAATTCAATCCATCGGTGACTCTTGCCATCAACAGAAGAACCTGTCAATTTCATCCATCCACTCCTTCACACGATGCACACAAAATGCTATCCTCCTTTTCTCTTGGGGCCATATGCCCATGTCTACTCTCTAACCTTCCGGGGTGACATCTTGAATACAGCTGGCCTGCAATGCCTGCTGCGGCATTTATTTTCCGCAATACTTTTGCTCTTGGTTCCTTTGGCCGTCCTGGCCCAAACTGATCTACCACCCGGAGAAAAACCTGCACCTGATGCCTTCAGTCGCCTGGCTGATGCCGGTACCAAGGAAGACCACGCAGGGGCGGATCACCTGGTCGTATTGACCAAAACGGTGAACAAGGTCAAGCCCAGCGGCGTGACCTACGTCGATGGGTACGATCTTCTGAAAATTCTGACGCCTGCGGGGTGCCGGAACCAGAGTGTCCTGAAGTGGCACTACGATCCCCAGAGCAGCTATGTTGAAGTGCGGGAAGTTAGCATTCTGCGCTCAGGCGAGCGCATAGCCGTGGATGTATCCGCCGTCCACGACTTGCCTGCTCCTCAGGCGGCCATCTATTGGAACGACCGAATCAAGACGCTGCAGTTGCCGCGCCTGGAAGTGGATGACGGCATCGAGATCATCACCTATCGCAAGGGATACACCTACGCCCTGCTGGCCGAAGGGAACGGGGCTTCCGGTGGCTCGAAATCCTCATCCCAGGCTCCGGACGATGATCGTTTTATCCCGCCTATGCCGGGTGAATACTTCGACATCGTTCGGTTCAGTGATAACGCGCCGATGCTGGAAAAACGGTATATTTTGCGCCTGCCGGCAGACAAACGACTGCACGCCGAAGTATACAATGGCAGCTTGTACAGCAGTGTCACTTATGATGACAAAACTACGGAATACGCCTGGTGGGGTCTGGACCTTCCAGCCCGCATCCACGAACCCAGTCAACCGGACGGCAGTGACTTTGTGCCCAAGGTGGTCATGGCAACTGCAGAAAGTTGGGAAGCCAAAAGCCGTTGGTTCTTTGACGTGAATCGAGACCAGTTCAACGTCACGCCGGCCATCCAGGAAAAAGTTGATCAGATTCTCAAGGAAGAGGGTTTGACCAAGGCCGACGAAGAACAAAAAGCCAAGGCCCTGTTGCATTGGGTCGCCCAGAATATTCGCTATTCGGGTCAGACCATGGG
>JAOZJV010000082.1:7372-10019 GCA_029935695.1 Candidatus Krumholzibacteriia bacterium
CCGGTGAGATGATATTTGACCAGCGCAGCGGTGTTTGCAAAGACATCGCCGGTATGTTGATCACCATGATGCGCGCCGCGGGCATGGACAGTTATGGCGCCATGACCATGGCCGGAAGTCGTATCGACGATCTTCCTGCTGACCAGTTCAACCACTGCGTTACCGCCCTTCGTCTCAAAGACGGCACCTTCCGTATGTATGATCCCACCTGGGTTCCCTACAACAACACCATCTGGTCCATGCTCGAAACCGAGCAACACTATTTGGTGGGCACTCCCGAGGGCGAAGACCTCGACCGGATTCGCTACAGTCCTCCAGAAGAGTCATCTCTGAAAGTTAAGCACAAGGCAAAACTGGAGAAGGATGGCACCCTCAGCGGCACCTTCCATTTGCTGGGCTCAGGAGCGGTGGACAGCCGTTTGCGGCGAATCGTTTCCGGAACCCGACGCAAGGAAATTCACAAGCGGGGAGCCCGATTGCTTTCGGCTCTGAGTCCGAGTGTGCAGAAGGTAAAAGTGAAACATCATGAGGCTGAGGATTTCAACCAGGACATGTGGGTAGAGATCAGTTATGAGATTCCTGGTTTCGCCACCCGCGTTGACGGTGGTCTCGAGTTTAACAGTCCGGCTCTGAAACTTGTTCTCAGTGACGGCAGTCTTTTCCGCGCTGGAAATACTAAATGGGCAGAAGAACGTCAAACCGATCTCTTGCTCTATTTTACTCAGATGGTGGATATCACAGAAGAAATAAAAGTCCCCGGTGGATTCAAGCTCACGGCCGAAGAAGAACCAGTGAAGGTGGATGAAATTTACGCGAGTTTTGACGCGGAGTTGCGTCAAAAGGGTAAACTGGAAACCCAAGTAAAAGCCCAGGTCAAGCGCCGGCAAATACCACCGGAAGGTTACGAAGGATTTAGAAAAGCCATGGTCGCTGCCCAGGATTGGGCCGACAAATTGATCCGCCTGGAAAAGGAGGGAAAATAATGAAACGCCTGATTTTAACCATTGCCACCCTCCTGTTGTTACCCGGTTCTCTGCTTGCCGACGGCCTCGGTGTTTCGTTGGGACACGATCTGGATTCCCTTTGGAAGAAAGCCCAATCCGAATATGACCTGATGGTTGAAGACGCCGTGATCCTTCTGGAAAGCCAACAGGTCCAGTTTGCAGCAGACAATTCCAAGTCCACCCGCATACATCGTTTGGTGTGGATCGGTACAACAGTTGGTATTCACAGCTATGCCGATCTGCGCATTCCGTGGAACACCGCCACTTCGAATTTGGAAGTGGAAGTATTGCGCACCTGGCGCGATGGGCGTTGGTGGCCGGACGAAAAAAATATCAGCGAAACGGCCGTGGTACACACTCTTCCCTATAGATTGGACAAGGCCGACGATTACACCACCATGCGTGAAACCATGCTGCTGCACGACGGGGTGGAGCTGGGTTGCATCATGGAGACGGCCTACACCATCACCGAAAAAAATGCATCGGCCGCTGGTGCTGTTTTTGTATTGCCACAGCACGACCCAACCGTGTTTACAGAGTTGAAGGTGACCGGAAAGAATCTTATTCACCAAGAGCTTAATGGGGCCGCTCAGCCTGAAGTTATCGATGCCGGACTGCATTGGCAGGCTGAACTCACACCGGCTCTCGGGCAACCAGCCGCTGCGAATCCGGAGCTCTACGAACCGTCAGTGGTATGGTCCACCTGGGAAAACTGGGGGCAGTTGGCCGACAACTGGATGGCTGCGTACTCAAGCGAAATGCAATTGGATGATGATCAAATTCAAAACCTGAAAGTAGAACTGCATCCAGCTTTGGGCACGCGTCAAAAATTGGTTGCTGTGGGCGATTATTTGAATGAAATGGTGCGAAGCATTCACTATGATCATGGGTTCTGGCGAGGGAATCCAAGGTCGGCGTCCCGCACTCTGGCCACGGCTTATGGTCATGACCTGGATCGAGCAATTTTGGCCGGTGCTTTTTTGGCTGAGGCCGGCTTTACGGCTGAACCCATGTTGGTGGGCAGGGGACAAACTCTGGTTGCACCAGAGATTCCCAGACTTCAGGACTTGCAGCGGATCGTATTGCGCATCCCTTCGGTTGAGGATGTTGTACTGGATCCTTCCAATGGGCATCTGCTGAGTTTTGATGAAATTTTTGGTCACCCTAACTGGTCATTGGTAAATGATCATGAAACCGGGCCCCGGAATTCCGTTTTGTCCCAGTCTGAAAACAGCCTGACTTTGGCTGTCAATCTGGAAAAAAGCGAAGAAGATTTTTGGCAGGGTTCAGGACATTTCCAAGGCAAGGGGCGCTTCAGTCAGCATGGTCCTTTGCTTTCCGATGCAGATTTCAAGGACGGGTATTTGTCACGGTTGACCAACTCCTTGATTGCCGGATTGAAGCCTTCGGCAGCATCACCAGGAAAGCTGGAAACCACCTGGGTCGAAATTGATATGGAGTTTGAAAAATTCGAACTGGGCAACGACAGCCTGGAGCGGAAAGTACTGGTTTTGGGAAAGCCAGATGGAGGTATTCTGTCTCAACTGCCTGCGGGGGGGCATCTCTATGATGAATCCAGGCAAACCCCTGTCATGGGTATCGGAAATTGGAATCAAACGGTGATACTGCGAATTGAAGTGGGT
>JAOZJV010000601.1 GCA_029935695.1 Candidatus Krumholzibacteriia bacterium
GTGGTTGTGCCGAAGGCTGATCCGGCCAACAGGGTCACAGTCAAAAGCACTGCGCCCAGAACTTTTGATCGAAAAATTAAATGTGTCATTGATTTATCTCCTTAATTACGGTCAACAGCGAATTCTGTGCTGCTGACCGGCATTATTTTATTCTTATCTGGCCAGGGTAACCCGACCAGAGAGTGTTTTCTTTGTTGAAACCAGTTGGTACAGATACACTCCACTGGGAGCTGCCTGTCCATTTTCCACTCGGCCGTCCCAGCGCACTGAAGTCCATTCTCCGGACACGGGTCCATCCAGCAACGTCCTGACGCAACGGCCTTTCATATCATAAATGACCAGGCGGGCGTCTGTTGGTTCCGGCAACCAGAATTCAATGCTGGTCATCGGGTTGCAGGGGTTGGGCACAGCTGTGATGGTGGGCTGCAGGGGCATTCTTCCATCCCATGCAGAGGTTTCTCCGCCTTCCACCAGAACAACTGCAGGCGGAAGTTCAACGTCGGAAATCTCTTCACCTGCTTGATCCATCAGCATCACCGAAACCGCCGTGATGTTGCACTGGCCGTAACCTTCGGCAACAAAATCCCAGGTAAAAAGCTCACCTGGACCTACGACAAAACAGTCCACGCCCAAGGAAACAGCAAAGCCGGTCCATTGATTTTCACTGGCTGAAAAATCTTCCCACACATAACAGGAAAGATCCTGGAAGGCGGCTCCACTGCCGCCTCCCTGACTTGAAATGATGTTTCCATCGAAAGTCACGGTGACTTCAATGGTTCGCACATCCAGGGCTTCGTCCAACATGATGGACAAAGTTCCCTCCTGACCAATTTCCATATTCTGGTCCAGGGGTGAAAATCGCAGATCCACCGCACTGGCCGCCGAATACTGAAGCAATCCCAACAAAGTCGCGACAACCAGCAGTATTGTTTTATTTCGTGTTCGCATCTGATTAACCTCCCAATAGCTGGTCATTTATTTGACCAGCAACATACGTTTGGTGTCCTGCATGGGACCTGCCTGGATCTGATAGAAGTACACACCGGAAGCCACCCGGGCATCGGACCGGTTGGTGCCGTTCCACATGACACTGTGGACTCCTGCTTCCATGGGCTCACTGATCAGTTCCTTCACCAGGCGTCCCTTGAGATCGTAGATCACCAGACGGACGTTCTGGGGTTGAGGCAGATCAAACGCAATAGTGGTTTGAGGGTTAAACGGGTTGGGGTAATTGTTGGCCAAACGGTAAGCCGTTGGCAGAACCTGAAGCGGTTCCGAGGACAGGTCAAAGACCAGCTCCTGGTTTTCCGCGTCGCGGGCTTGAATCATCACACCACTGAGATCCACCGGACCGGATGTGGTGATTTTGAGAATCTCGCCGACGGCGGGCAGGACTGCATCGCGGCCCAGCATGGCGAAGCCCAGATCCAGACCCTTGCGATCGATGTTGGCCAGGAAATATGGCTGGCCTTGATCAAGAGCAGAACCGGCTTCAAAGGTTACCGAAACACCTTCGGGCAAACTGTCGACAAGGCGCAGGGCCTTGAACGTTGCACAGGGTTCAACCAAGGCCAGGACCCATGAATTTTCATCAGTCTGGTACCAGGTCAAGTAAGGTATTTCAGAGCCTTCAACCTCGATGGTCGATTTATCCAGACCATAGTTCATGGCCATGATGGCCAGATCTTCGAAGTTGATGGCGTTATCGGTCTGGGGAATTCCCGTGCCCGAATTGTCGTCGGTGGGCCCAACATCAACCTGGTTGTTGTAGGCATCATCACCTTCGACTGATCCGTAGGTCACACCCAGACTGGTGATGTCCATGACGTTGATGACATAATCATCATTCTGGTCACCCAGCAGGTAGTTGGTGGCACGAGCACCGGCCACAGCTGGAGCACCATAGTTGCCCGCCTGATCCTGGGCGAACACTTCGTAATAATAGACGCCACGTTCTTCCAGTCCCTCGCTGTGCAGGAACATGGTGGTTTCGGGATCAACCGAACCCACAAGCACCCACTCTGCCGAGGCGTCAGCGGCCACGCGAGAGGCGGGCCTGGCCGGTTCATCAGCAATGTCGTCGTACTCGGGGTAGGCCGACAGTTCATCAGCAGTTGCCCACAATGCGGACCAGATCTCAACCTGAGCCAGATCTTCGTCCTCCGGGTTTGTCCAATGCACGGTGATGGCATGATTCCCGGGATTGGCATCCAATCCGGTGGCTGCCTCTGGAGCACTGAAATCAACCATGGTAAAGGCATCCGGCTGCGTGGGTTCAGATTCCACGTTACCGGCAACATCGGTGGCGATGGTGTAGAAACTGTAGGTGCCGCCGGTCGGGGCAGTGTAAACAAAGTCCAACGGGGAGGAGACCTCTGTAGACACTCCGGCGGACACCCAACCAGTTCCATCATCAACCATCAACTCGATTTGCAACAGGCCACTGATCGAGTCTTCACCTGACCACGGCACGATAATTTCTGCGGATCCCTGCAGCGGAGCCAATTCTCCAGCCTGGGAAATTGGCGGCGTGGCATCCTGGGTGGATGAGGTGGGTGTTGCCCACGCAGTCTCATTCTCCAGGCTGTCCCGTCCCTTGATTCGGTAATAATAGATCTGTCCATCATCCAGATCACCGAAGGTATGGGCAAAGTCCGTCAACCAACCGGTGTTGGCGC
>JAOZJV010000083.1:0-3229 GCA_029935695.1 Candidatus Krumholzibacteriia bacterium
ATCAAGCAGATTCTCAACGAGAACAACCACGAGCTGCGGCATTTGCTGGAAGAGGGCTCGGGCATCACCAAATACAAAGCCCGGCGCAAGGAGACCCAGCGCAAGCTGGACCGCACCCAGAACGATCTGATCCGGCTGTACGATATCGTGGAAGAAATTAGTCGGGAAGTGCGCTCTCTGCAACGGCAGGTGGGCAAGGCTCGTCGGCACCAGAAACTGTTCAAGGAAATCCGCTCTCTGGATCTTTCGGTGGCCGCACGCCGGCATCTGATGCTGGACAACCGGGAAACCGAAGCCCGGGATCATCTGCAGGAATTCCGGACCCAGGCCGAAACCGGCGTGGGAGAATTGTCTGAACTGCAGGCACGCATCGAAGCGTCCCGTCCCCAGATCGATGAACGCACCGCTGAAAAACTTCAGCTCGAAAGCGCCCTCGAGGCCTTTGAAGAAGAGCTTCAGGAGACCGAGCGGCAGGTTCTGGTGCTGGAGCACCGCATTGACGAACACCGGCGTCGCATTGCCGACAATACCAACGACGTGCAATCTGCCGAAATTCGGCAAAAGGATATTGAAGGCCAGATCGAACGCATGACCCAGAGTCTGCAAACTATCGAGGATGAGCTGGAATCATCCGGCATCATGGTGGAGGAAAAGACCGAAGGGCTGCAGATTCTGGAAAGCCAGCTGCAGGTGGACCGGGGATCTTTGGATGATGCCACGGCCCGCAATCTTCAGGTCATCGAAACTGATGCCACCCAGCGCAGCCAGTTGCGCGAATTGCAGGTGCGTCAGGATAATCGCCAGGAACGCATGACCCGTTTGGCCGAAGACCGGGTGGATATTCTGCAGGAAGGCCACAAAGCCGAAGAGGCGTTGCTGGGACTGAAGGCCGGCACTGAAGAGGCCACCGGGCGCAGGCAGGCGCTGCTGGAAACCCTGGCCGCCACCGAGCGCCAGGAAACTGAGTTGGAATTGAATGCAGGGGGGCTTCAAGAGGAAGTCACTGTGCTTTCCGGCCGGCGGGAAGCCGCCAAATCCACCCACGATCTGCTCAACAATCTGCACCAGCAGTTTGAGGGTTATGGCAAGGGTCCCCGGGAAATTCTGAAGCGTCACGCCGGCAAGGCCCAGGTCACCGGCGGACTGGCTGACCAGCTTCAGGTGGCGGCCAAGGACACCCTGGCGTTGGAAATTCTGCTGGATGAATTGCTGGAAGCGGTGGTCGTCGATACTCTGCCTACGGCTCTGGACATGATCCGCGAATTGCGTGATGAAAAAATTGGTGAGGCCCGGTTCCTTTGTGGCAGTGGCTTCAATCAAGAGGGTGCTCCCGATTTGGGGACCATCACCGGTGGGATTCCTGCTCTTGAGGTTGTCAGTGGCCACGGCACCCAGTTGCCTGCCCTGCGCTCCCTGCTGGCGAGGTCCATGGTTTTCGAAAATGATGAAAAAGCAGCGGAGGCTGCTTCGTCCTATAAAGGCCCAGGAGTGCTGCTCTGCGCCAGCCGCCAAGGTCTTCTGATCAGCAGCGATGGCACCGTGCGCGGGGGAAGCCGCGACGGAGCCGCTGACAGCAGCATCATTGGCCGCAAGGAAAAATTGACTGAATTGGCGGCAGAAATCGAAAGTCTGGAAGCTCGCCTGGCCGTGGCCCGGGAAAATGTGGCCCAGAATCGCTCAGCGCGGGAGAATCTGCGGGAAGCACTGATCAGTGGACGTGGGCAGCTAGGGGCCCTGGATGATGAACTGAACCGCATCCATGTGCAGGCAGTCCAGTTGCAGCACAAGCGTGATGGAGCTGGGGTGCGCGCCGCCGAAATGGAAACCGAACGTGACCGTCTGGCCGAAGAACTGGCCGAACTGGTGCGCCAGGAAGAGGGTCTGACCGACCAACTGGCTGAAAGTGGCCGCCAGCGCGATACCAGCACCATGCAGCGGGACGAACTGCGATCCCGGGTGGATGACGCAGAAATGCAAAGGGATGAAGCCCGGGCCGAAGTGGAGGAGATGCGCCTGATGCACATGCGCAGGGAAAGCTCCAAGCGGGAAACCGAAGCTGCTTTGGGCCATCTGCGCAACAGCGTGGCCGAATTATTCAGCCGCCGGGAACGCCTGTCCCAGGAAATCGAAGTGGGCCATCAGTCCATCGATTCCATGGGTGAAGAACTGGAAGGCAAGCGCACCGCTTTGAGCCAGGGCATGGAAGAACGGGGCCGCCGCCGCCAGATTGTGGGCGCGGCCACCGATGGCATCCAGAAACTTCATGAAGAGACTTCTGCCTGGCATGAAAGAGTGCAGATTATCGAAAAACTCCGGGGAGGGTTCCGCGATCAGGCCCACGGGATGGAAACCGAACTGGCCACCCTGGACATCAAGCGCAACAATCTTGAAGAGCGCATCGAAGAGCAGTACAAGGGCAGTTTCAAAGATCTCATCGCCAGCCTGAATGAAGAGGACCTGCCGCCTGAGCTGGAAATAGAAGAGGGTGTTTTCCAAATTGAACAGGCCGAGAGTCTTTTGGAGTCCAAGCGCGGCAAGATCGGATCATTGGGTCCCATCAACCATCTGGCTTTGGAAGAGTTCGACAGCAAGAAGGAACGCCTGGACTTCCTGGAGGGCCAGCGGGACGATGTGGAAAAAGCCCGCGATGATCTGGTCAAGGCCATCACCGAAATCAACCGCACGGCCAAAAAGCGTTTCGTCCAGACTTTTGAGGAAGTGCGCCGCAACTACATTGCCGTCTTCCAGACCATGTTCAAGGGTGGCAAGGCCGATCTGCAATTGCTGAAGACAGATGATCCCCTGGAGAGCCAGCTGAAAGTGACGGCCCAGCCCCCCGGCAAGGTCATCAACACCGTCAGCCTGTTGTCCGGTGGCGAGCGTTGCCTGACAGCCCTGTCCCTGCTCTTTGCCGTGTATCTGGTGAAGCCATCGCCCTTCTGCGTGCTGGATGAGGCCGACGCTCCTTTGGATGATGCGAACATCGGGCGCTTTGTCAATATGCTGCGCGAGTTCAGCTGCAACACCCAGTTCCTGGTCATCACGCACAACAAGCTGACCATGGAAACGGCCAACCATCTGTATGGTGTGACCATGATGGAGCCGGGATGCAGCAACATCGTTTCGGTGAGTTTCCACGATGTGGCGGCAACCCAGAGCGACAGGGAATTGGGCAACGCCATTGCCAACAAGCGCCAGTCCATTGATTCATCCGAGGAGGTTCGTATAG
>JAOZJV010000083.1:3239-3870 GCA_029935695.1 Candidatus Krumholzibacteriia bacterium
TGAGCGCAAACGGAACCCTCAGGAGAGCATCGATTTCAACGATGCGGTGGAACCGGTTGCTACCGAAAATGAAGATGAAACAGACAATACTGAACCAAAAAACACTGACGGGCCGGTTGATCCGGTGGATCCTGATGTGACCATGGAGGCCAGCGAGTGATCAAAGGAGCTCTCAACCGATTCCGCAAGGGATTGAGCAAGACGCGCAACAATGTTGTGGGCAAGCTGCAAAGCATGTTCGGCAACAGCATCCGCCTGGATGATGAAACTCTCGAAAAAATCGAAGAACTGCTGATATCGGCGGATATGGGTGTGGCTTCGGCAGTGGCCATCACCAAGAATATTGAGAAACGCCTGAAGGAAGAAGGCGGCGAGGCCACTTTGGAAAGTGTGCTGGAAGTGATCCGTGGCGATGCCATCGAAATTCTGTCCAACGCCAAACCTAAAATTCGTCCCATCAGCTGGGATGAAGACAGTGATGGGGGCGGCAAGAAGAAGAAAAAGAAGAAGGGTAAGGGCAAGGGTAAGGGCAAGGACACCGAAGAGCCCCTTGTGGAAGATACCGGACACCAACCCCGGGTCATTTTCATTGTGGGCGTGAACGGTACGGGCAAGACCACCAGCATCGCCA
>JAOZJV010000083.1:3880-10006 GCA_029935695.1 Candidatus Krumholzibacteriia bacterium
TCGAGGGCGGCAAGAAGAAGAAGAAGAAGAAACGCAAGGGCAAGGGTGACACCACCGCCGAGGCCGCGGAACCCGACACCGCCGACGTGCGGGTCATCTTCGTGGTCGGCGTCAACGGCACCGGCAAGACGACCAGCATCGCCAAGCTGGCCCACCTCTTTAAAAATGAAGGCAAGACAGTGTTGCTGGCCGCGGGCGATACCTTCCGTGCTGCCGCCGTGGAGCAGCTGGAAGTATGGGCCCGGCGTGTGGGTGTCGACTGTGTGCGTCAGGGAACCGGAGCCGATCCCGCTGCGGTGGTTTTTGATGCCCTGAGCGCGGCAGAAAGCCGTGGCATTGACATCGTGCTGGTGGACACCGCCGGCCGTCTGCACACCAAAACCAATCTGATGGATGAGCTGGGCAAAGTGGCCCGGGTTATCCGCCGCAAAACCGGACGGGATCCTGAAACCCTGCTGGTGGTCGATGGCACCACCGGGCAGAACGGATTATCCCAGGCCCGGTCTTTTGCTGAAACCATCCCCATTCAGGGTTTGATTCTGACCAAACTGGACGGCACCAGCAAGGGTGGCATCGTGGTGGCCATTGCCGAGCACCTGGGCCTGCCTGTTGAGTATGTGGGTATGGGCGAAACCGTTGATGATCTGGATGTGTTCGATGCTGAAAATTTTGTAACCGCTCTTTTTGCCGAATGGAAAAGTGGCGAGGAGCCTGAGGAAGGGTAGTGTGAGGAGCAGTGCGCAGGAGGCGTGGCAGAAAAAAGTTCAACAACCGTCGGGTTGATGTTCTGCTTGATCAGGTCAAAAAAGGGCCGGAGAAGAGCACGGACCAGCAGCCCGAACGGCGGTGGCATGCCAGCCGCACCCTGAGCATTCGGCGGGATCGGGAGCTTTTTGAAGGTCTGGTTACCCTGGATTTCGACTTCCTCATGTCCCAGAACTTTACCGTCGCCACCCGCAATCTGGCCGACCTGCTGCCCCAGTCGGTGGTGGGCCGGGCCACCAACGGTCACGGCTATTTCACTGATGACTTTGGCACTCCACTCTGTTTTCCCGAGGCCACATTCGAGCGCATCCTTTCGGTGTTGGAGATGTCCGATCCCAACCTCAAGCCCCAGGCTGTTCGTCAGCGCCGGGGTGAAATGCTGCAAAAATTCTGCGATTACATCCTGAAGCACATTGATGATGATGAGCTCGACCTGAGTCCCGAGGGCCAGCCTTTTTTCGGCATTGAATTTCTGGCAGGTTTGAAAGCCAACACCAGGGAATTTTTGACGGGCATGGTGCTTGCCGGCTTCATGGACGACTGGTCCTACCGGGCCAACACCATGCGGCACCACAGAAAGACCTTTGCCGGGATGCCGTTTCATATGGGCGGCGGTGACATCCTCATTGTGGATGCGGCCAATTTGGAAATGGTGGGCCTGGGCGACACCGGTGCGTCGGTTTTCACAGATCAGGAAATGCGCACTCTTCAGGACATCGGGGTCATTTGCCGCAACCGTCATGGCGATTATGCTTTCCCTGAATATGATCAGGCCTACTTCCGCCGCCAAATGGGTGACGGGGTGTGCGACGACATGGCCATTATCTACATCGGTGCCAAGTTCGGGTATGCCGCCATGCTGGGCGCTTTTGTGATGGACGCCATCGACACCTACGACAAATACCTGTTGCAAATGACCTGGGGCGGGTTCGACACCTACCTGGCGGGACGTATCCAGAAACATTTTCTGAACACTGAAGATGAACCCCTGGTGTGGGATGATGCCATTTTCGATCTTATCCACTTTGCGGCCAAGCGCAACGATCCCATCATCAATCTGAGCAGCTCGCACCGGCGCCTGGTTCAGCAGGAGAAGGGCGCCAACGTGGCCACCGTGCTCAATCACTGGAATTTTGTGCAGGGCAAACCGGTGTTTGATATCAAACTGGGTTTTGCCCGTGTGCCGGGCCGGGAGTTTTATCAGTCGGCCTGGAAGCGGCTGAAAATAGCTGGGCTGGCTGTGTCTGAGCCCACCTTTATCAAAACGAGGGAAAAATGACAGCTGTGAAGATGATGTTGCTGGCGCTTGTGGTTTTGATGATGGGGTGTGGTGGTAATTCTGCTGATCTCAGCGCGCCTTTGGAAGGTGTGTGGCTTTCTGCCATTGAAACCGGTGGATACCAGGGATATCAATTCGATGCCGATGGGCAGGTTTATTTCCTGAACATGATGACCATGACGGGTGACCGCTGGGAACGCACCGGTGATGGTGGCCTGGATATTTCTTCCCACACTGATCGTTATCCTCAGCCCGAGACGGATCAGTATTTGATCAGGGAGTTGAGTGCGGAAAATCTGTTGCTCGTTCCTTCAGACAATGCCAATGCCCCGGGCGATTTGTACCACCGGTTTTCTCCCCAGAGCCTTGCCGATAGAATGGTGGGCCGCTGGTCAAATTCTCCTGAGACGTTTTTTGACATCACGCCGGCGGGCCAGTGGTATCGCGTGGTCTTCAAGTGGTCCGGTGGAATTCAGACGTTGAGCGGGGAGGCCACTGCCGAAGGAATGGACGCCACTGCCGATGGTAAGACTCTGCACCTGACATTGTCTGCCGATGCTGACGGCCAAGAGCTTTGCCTGAATATTGACGGGCGGGTTTTTTCCTGTCGTTCGGGAATCTAGCTTCACTTCGCCTTTTCAAGAAGCACCAGCAAAGAGCTCCATTGCTCATCTGTGAGAATCCCCTTCAGGGTGTTCAGCGAGTCGATGTGTGTGTCGATCAACTTCCTTTTCAAGACTGCCAACTGGTCAATTTCATCGGCAAGCTCCTGTTTGGTTTTGCCTTCGACCATGATTTTATGGACCAACCGATTTTCAGATTCTTCGGCTTCAATCATCATGGGCAACATGCGCGGGGGAAAGTACCCCACAACATCTGTTTTGATGCGGTTCATCTGTTCCTCTGAAATTTTGAGCTGCTCCTGATTGGCCGTCACCACTTTGACGGGATGGGGCAGGGGAACCAATTCCTGCACGTCGCTTTCCTGGCCGGCGAGGGCAGGGGCGCAAGACAGAGTGAGAACAAACAGGACGATTAACGTATTCAGTCGCATGGTCTTCTCCTGGAAATATGACGGCCCGGAGGGGTTGAATATTCTGGACCCAAAATAGCATGAAATTGCTTCAGCTCATAGTCTGGAACCGTGATTGATAGGGTTTGGCTGCAAAAGTAACTTGACGCTCAAGAATCACTGATCTAGCTTTTCCATACAAACCAAAACGCTCCGGCCCAGATGCCAGGAGCGAAACCTCAACTTCGGGGCGGGGTGAAATTCCCCACCGGCGGTTAAAGCCCGCGAGCGGCTATCAGTTTTCTGATGGTTTGCTGACTCGGTGAAATTCCGGGGCCGACAGTGAAAGTCTGGATGAGAGAAGTTGGCGGTCTTCTGTGGTGCATTGTTTGACAGGGGAAATCCCTCTGTTTCGGGTGCCCGCCGCCTGCCTTTTTCTATAGCTCCCCGTGTGTGAAAAACTATGGATAATACGGAATCCTTCCATGATTTCAGTGATGACTGTCAGCAGTCTTTTAGCAGCGATGCGTCCAGCATGGATTGCTGCTTCATGTCTGCAGCCTTGTCTCAGGCCCAACGTGTGGAAAATCGTACCTGGCCCAATCCGCCCGTGGGGGCGGTGGTGGTCAAGGATGGTGTCATTGTAGGCAAAGGTGCCCATTTGGGGCCAGGCCATCCCCATGCCGAACCTGTGGCACTGGCTGACGCGGGGGATCAGGCCCGCGGCAGCACGCTTTATGTCACCCTGGAGCCTTGCAACCACACCGGCCGCACCCCTCCCTGCACCCAGTCGGTGCTGGAAAGTGGCGTGGCCCGGGTGGTCATTGGTGTGCGCGATCCGAACCCCACGGTTGCCGGAGGTGGAGCTCGTTATTTGCGGGAACGGGGCCTGGATGTGGAAATCGGCGTATTGCCCGAATCCTGCCTTGAATTGATCTGGCCTTTTGTGGCCACCGATAATTTCACCCGGGTTTATGTGGAACTCAAAACTGCCACCAGTCTGGATGGCCGTTTTGCTCCGGGACCGGAATTGCGCCAGGATGGAAAACCTTTTTATCTGACCGGCGAAGCCTCCCGCTGCGATGTGCACCGCCGCCGCCGCCGGGTGGATCTGGTTTTGGTTGGCGAAGGCACCGTTGCCGCAGACCAACCCAGGCTTGATGGCCGTCTTGCTGCCGGAGATCACGATGTGCCCCAGGTGGATCCCCTGCCGGGCTACGTGGACACGGATTTGAGCTGGCAGGACGGATTTGCACGGGATCGTTATCTGGTTTTCGCGGGGGAGAGTGCCCGCCACGGCAAAAATCGTCTGCAGGTGGAAAAGGACGGAGGAGAGATCCTCTTCTGCCGTGAAAACAACGGGCATGTGGATCCGAAAAGCCTGCTGGAAATGGCAGCCACCCGGGACCTGCTGACGATCATGGTGGAAGGCGGCCCCCGCCTGGCCGGTTCCATGCTGTTTGCCGGCCTGGTGGATCGCTGGGTCAACTACATGGCGCCTGTGATATTGGGCCGTGGTGTGACCTGGCCCAATGACTTCGCGGGTCCCAATTTGCCGGATCGCGGCTTCAGTCTGACCCGCCTGGATCAGCTGGAAAAAGATCTTCTGTTCATCCACGACCGTAAAAATTTCTCGGCCACTTTGGCCCGAGTGACCCTTTAGGAGCGCGGCATGTTCACCGGACTGGTCAGGGAAATTGGCAGAATCAGGGCGCTGGCACCCAGTCGTGGTGTGGTGCGCCTGGATATTGATGCGCCAAAGCTGGCCTCCTCTGCAAAGCTGGGCGACAGCGTTGCCGTCAATGGTATTTGCCTGACGGTCACCGCGGTCAAAGGTCGCGTTTTCAGTGTGGAGGCCGCCACCGAGACCAGGCGTCTGACGACTTTTGAAAGCTGGCGGCGCGGCGCCATGGTGCATCTGGAACCCGCATTGCGCGCTGGCGATCCTCTTGATGGTCACCTGGTCCAGGGTCATGTGGATGGTGTGGGCCGCATCCTGTCGGTGAAAAAATCCGGTGGCAGCCTGCTGATGACCATAGGCCTGGGCGCTTCCATGGCCCGCTTTCTCACTCCCAAAGGCTCGGTGGCTGTGGATGGCGTCAGTCTCACGGTGGATGAAGGTCCTTTCACCGATCGGTTCACCGTCAATCTCATCCCGCACACTCTTCAGGAAACCACCTTTAAAGCGGCCCGCACTGGCCGGCAGGTGAATCTGGAGATGGATGTGCTGGTCAAAGCCGCCCGCACGGGCAGCGGCTGGCCTGGAATTGAAGAAAAAAATCAAACACCGGTGGCAAGCAAACCTGCCGGTTTAACCCTGGAACGCCTCCTGGCCAAGGGCTTCGGCCGCTTGGGCTCGAAAGGACGCTCATGAGCGACAACTTCAAAGCAGACACCATCGACGAAGCACTCGAAGCACTGCGCCAAGGTGAAATCATCGTGGTGATGGATGACGAGGACCGTGAAAATGAAGGCGATTTTATTATTGCGGCCGAAAAAACCACACCCCAGGCCGTGAATTTCATCGCCAAATTCGGGCGTGGCCTGATTTGCCTGGCAGCGACCAATGAGCGGCTTCAGGAGCTGGACATTCAACCCATGGTGGCGCGCAATACGGCATCTTTGGGGACCAATTTTACCGTCAGTATTGACGCGTCCACAGGTGTGACCACCGGTATCAGCGCAGCTGACCGTTCCCGCACCGTGGAAGTCTTCATCGATCCGGCCACCCGGCCACTGGACCTGGACCGCCCGGGACACATTTTCCCTCTCGGCGCTCATGCCGGAGGCGTGCTCAAACGCGCGGGTCACACCGAAGCGGTGATCGACTTGTGCGAAGCAGCCGGTTTGTATCCGGCCGGTCTGCTGTGCGAGATCATGGATGAAGATGGAGAGATGGCCCGCCGGCCGCGCCTGGAGGAAATTGCCGCCGAGCACGGTTTGAAGTTGATCACCATTGCCGATCTCATCCGCTGGCGGCGGAGAACCGAGAATCTGGTGACCCGTGAGGCCGAGGTGCCTTTGCCCACGGATCAGGGTGACTTCCGGATGATTGCCTCCAGCACGCCAG
>JAOZJV010000602.1 GCA_029935695.1 Candidatus Krumholzibacteriia bacterium
CCGCCAGGTCGCTGGCTGTTTGCCGGGTCATTTCCAGAGGCGTTCCGGCGGGAAGTTCCAGCGCCAGAGTGAAGTCGCCACGGGTGCGGTCAGGCATGAATCCCAGGCGCATGGTTGAACCCACATAGCCGGCCAGGGCAACGCAGATGGTCAGCGTGAGCATGAAAATCAATTTGTGATCCATGACCTTTTCCAGCTGCCTGTGATAAAACTTTTGCACAGCCTGAAAAATACTCTCGCCCGGGCGGAAAATCAGCGAGGGCCGATCGCCGGGAGTGCGCAGAATGTGGGCCGAAAGCATAGGCTGCAGCAGCAGGGCGGCAAAGATGGAAATAATCAGACTGATTGTCACGGTCAAGGCCTGGTCGCGGAAGAATTCGCCGGCAATGCCTGGCACATAAATGACGGGAAAGAAAACGGCCACGGTTGTCAGGGTGGCGGCGATCACCGGAGAAGCCACTTCACCGGCGGCGCGGGCGCACACATCAGCAACAGTCTCTCCATCTTTTCGTTTCAGTTTCAGATGCCGGTTGATGTTCTCCAGCACAACGATGGAGTTGTCCACCAGCATACCCGCTGCCAGACTCAGCCCACCGAGGGACATCAGGTTCAACCCCACGCCGGCAAAGTGCAGGAAGGCAAAAGTGGTCATGATGGACACGGGAATTGCCAGACCCACCACAATAGGGCTGCGCCAATCCATCAGGAAGAAAAACAGCACAATGAAAGCCAGTCCCGCACCATAAATGAGCGACTGGTTCATGCCCTTGAAACTCTCTTCAACAAAATCGGCATCCCGGTAGATGAAGTTGTAATCCAGGTCCGGGTACTGATCCTGAAGAATGTCCAGAATGTTGTCCACTTCTTCGGTAGTGGTGATGGTGTTTTCGCCCACATCCTTGTACAAGTGCAACGAGACAACTTCTTCGTTGTCGTTCAAAGTGAATCCATCGGGGTCTTTGGCCGTATCCAGAACCACAGCCACATCACTGATGGTGATGCCGGGGCCGGCGGCAGGAATTTCCGTCCGCCGTATATCATCAAGATCTTCAAACTCACCCAGAATGCGCAGGGGCAGATGCAGGGGGCCTTTACGGATACGCCCGCCGGGGAAACTGATGTTGGCCACTCGCAGAGCGTTGCCCAGGTCGCCCATGGTCAATCCATACAGACGCAATTTCCCAAAGTCTGGCTGCACCAGAATTTCACGGTCGGCGCCACCGATGACTTCGGCCTGGCTCACCCCGTCAATCTGTTCGATGGCGGGTTTGACAACTTCCCTGGCAAATTCGGTCATGCGGGCCATGGGGCTGTCCCCGTGAAGCACCATGATGGCGATGGGTCTGGCGCTGGGATCCCAACGCAAAATCAACGGACGATCGGCAGCCTCGGGAAAATCTTCCTGATACGAAACCCGGTCAATGGACTCCCGCAAATGCAGATTCGCAAAGTCCATCTCCGTGCCCCACTCGTACTGCACAGTGATGGTCGAAACACCTTCGCGGGTTTTGGAGACTACCCGGCGCACACCCGCGAGCCCGGTGATGACTTCTTCCAAAGGACGGGTCACCAATCGTGTCAAATCATCTGCCGGTGTGTCGGCGTAGTTTGTGATCACCGTCAAATTGGGATAATTGATGGTGGGCAGCAAATCGATGGAAAGCAGTTGCTTGGCACGGTAACCAATAAGCACCATACCCAAAAATACCATCAGAATAGCCACAGGGCGCTGGACAGCCGTCTTGATGATCATTGTGCGGCACCTTCACCAAAATCAGCAAAACCCCAGCGGTTGGTGGGCGGAATACGCTTGCGCACCTTGATTTTTGCTTCGTGGGCCAGCGTCAGGTGATCGCTGACGACCACTTCCTCGCCGGGGGACAGACTGCCACCACTGTGCACAGCCAGAATTTCCACCCAGTCGTCATTTTGCAGGCCAGTGTCCACGTACAGCCATTTGGCGCGATCTTCATCCTTTTTGAACACCAGAGTGCGGTTGTCGCGGATAAGGATGGCGGATTTGGGGACCAACAGTTTGTCGGGGTAAACCCAGCCGGCAATGCGGGTGCGCACGAACATGCCGGGCCGGTATTTTCCTTCGGGATTTTCAAAGCGGATGATCACTTCACAGGTGCGGGTGGCCGCATCCAGAGTGGGGCTGATAACATCGATTCTGGCCTGGAGGGTGTCGCTGGTGGCGGGCACTGCCAGCAGCACCGGGCGGCCAACACTGAGGTTGCCCAGGTCGGCTTCCAGCACGTTGATGACGGCCTCGAGGTTGTCGTTGTTGAAGATAGTGCAAACACCGGTGCCGGTCGATACGATCTCGCCGGCAACCATGGTCATACCCTGGATGATGCCCGAAAATGGCGCCTTGATTTCGGTGTATTCAAGGTTCAATTCGGCCCGCTCTTCAGCCATGCGGGCTTCGGCCAAACCGGTGCGCTGCTGGAAGACAGCTTCCCGGAAAGCTCCTTTGTTCAGGCTGTCCATTTCCAGTTCCAGCAAACGATTCTTGTACTCTTCGCGGCTGAGGCCGCCCCGTTTGTAAAGAGCTTCCAGTTCGTCACGGCCGATGGTGAATTCTTTCATGGCCGCATGGTTCACGGTGAAAGTATCGGCTTCGGCAGCCATCTGGCTGAGGGCCTGCAGATGGCGGTAGCGACTTTCTTCT
>JAOZJV010000603.1 GCA_029935695.1 Candidatus Krumholzibacteriia bacterium
TTTCCAGGGCTGATTTCAAGTGGGAATCGACTTTTTTGGCAGGTTGTCCAGGGTGAAATGTGCTCAGGGATTGCATTATTTCTTCCTTCTATTTGGGTTGCTTGGGAGGCACGCACACTATACGAACAAAGAACGAAACCCGCAAGGATTAAAATGTCTAATTTTTTAGCGTGCCCCCTATTTTGACAACCTGTTCTCAAATAAGACAATGGTGACACAGATTTGAATCAGCTGCTCCCAATAAAATGATTTAAAGTGTTGTTTTATCACCAGTTTCAACTTTTTCCCTCCCTGGTGCAAAACCTGCTCACATGAAGTATCGCCCAATAATTTTTGAATTACACAATGATCCCCACCCCCAGGAGTGACCATGTTTCGCAACATCACCATGCTCATCATCGCTATCCTCCTTGTTCTCGGTTTAAGTGCTTGCAGATCCGGATCCACAGCCACATTCCATGCACCACAGAATTTGCATTTCCAAACAGCCCAAAATTCCAGCGGGGGTCCCACCCGTATCACCTGGTCCGATCGCGAGCTTGTTTTTTATCCTTTTTCAGCGGACTCAGCAACCGGCGAGCAGAATTTCATGATGGTCGATATCATGGGAGACCGATCCATTGAATACATTCTGCGCAACGATCGTTTGGAAGAAGCACGTTTTTCATTACCGGACGGTTCACTGGTCAGATTTGATCTGGTGGGTATGCTTGAAACAGGCTCCGAGCCCATTGTTTATCACTGCACGCCACACAGTCAGGCCCTGTACCAGATGAGTGCTTTGCCTGAAGATCTGGCCAGGAGCATTGCTGGCTTCAATACCAGATTTGCCCAATGGAACAATCAAGTTTCGGGCACACTGTACTGCAGTGAAGGAAGTGGATTGGTCCCGTTTGAGAGAATTCTCAAATCTGTGTGTTGTGGAGTGGAATTGCTTTAGTTTCCAATCAATCATCAAAAACCATGCTTGCCGGGGGGCAATATATTTGATGTTCAATGTTATAAAAAAGGGACCGGCTGATGGCCAGTCCCTTTTCCAAAGATGGTTGCCGGGGCAACGATCTACTTTCTCAATTCCATGGCGCTGATCACCATACGCTGGGCCTCACTGGTCCCCTCGTAAATTTCGGTGATTTTGGCATCACGGAAGTGCCTCTCCACGGGATATTCTTTGGAATATCCGTTGCCGCCGAAGATCTGCACCGCTTCGTTGGTGATGAAGTGGCTGGTCTCGCTGGCGTACAGCTTGGCCATGGCCGCTTCTTCACTGTAGCGCTTGCCCTGATCCTTGGCACAGGCCGCCCGGTAGGTCAGCAGACGGGATGCTTCAAGGCGCGTGGCCATGTCGGCAATCTTCCACTGGATAGCCTGGAACTTGCAGATGGGACGACCAAACTGCTCGCGCACCTTGCTGTATTCCAAAGCTGCTTCGTAAGCCGCAGCGCTGATTCCCAGGGCTTGAGAAGCAATACCGATGCGTCCGCCATCAAGAGTGCTCATAGCCACTTTGAACCCGGCACCATCGGGGCCCAGTTGCTGGTCTGCCGGCACCCGCACATTGTCGAAGGCCAACTGAGCAGTGTCCGAAGCCCGGATGCCCATCTTCTCTTCTTTGCGAATGACGGAGAAACCCTCGGTCTTGGCGTCGACGATAAAGGCCAGGATACCCTTGTGCTTCAGCTCGGGATCGGTGTGGGCAAAAACAATCAGGGTGTCGGCATTGGCGCCGTTGGTGATGAAATTTTTCATCCCATTGAGCACCCAGTGGTCACCATCCTTTTTAGCCATGGTTGTCTGTGCCGCGGCGTCGGTGCCCGCGCCGGGCTCGCTGAGGCAGTACGCCCCCAGCTTTTCGCCCTTGGCCAGCGGTGTCAGCCATTTGACCTTCTGCTCTTCGGTGCCGTAGGTTTCAATAGGCCAGCATACCAGAGAGTTGTTCACAGACATGATCACGCCGGTGCTGGCGCAGGCTTTGCTGATTTCTTCCATGGCCAGCACGTAGCAGACCATATCCAAACCGGCTCCGCCGTACTGCTCGGGCACATTCATGCCCATGAAACCCAGCTCGCCCATTTTCTTGACCACATCGGCAGGGAAACGTTCTTCCTCGTCCATCTGGGCGGCAATGGGCGCGATCTCACGGGCAGCGAAATCTGCCGCCAGGTCCTTGATCATGCGTTGTTGTTCTGTCAGTTCAAACTGCACGATTGACTCCTCGTGTCAGGGAAACATTTCTAGTAGTCGTAAAAACCCTTGCCGCTTTTGCGGCCGAGGTAACCCGCATCAACCATGCGCCGCAGCAGCGGGCAGGGGCGGTATTTGCTGTCGCCAAAGCCATCGTACAGCACTTCCATGATGTCGAGGCAAATGTCCAGACCGATGAAATCGGCCAGTTGCAGTGGGCCCATGGGGTGAGCCATGCCCAGCTTCATCACAGTGTCGATGGCATCCTTGTCGGCCACGCCTTCCATGAGGCAATAGATGGCTTCGTTGATCATGGGCATCAGCACGCGGTTGCTGATGAAGCCAGGATAGTCCTGCACCGTAACCGGAACTTTTTTCAAGTCTTTGGACCAGTTGGTGACTTTTTCCAGGGTCTCATCACTGGTGGCCTGACCGCAGATGATCTCAACCAGTTTCATGATGGGCACGGGATTCATGAAGTGCATGT
>JAOZJV010000604.1 GCA_029935695.1 Candidatus Krumholzibacteriia bacterium
CCGCGCTTGAAGGGATCCCTGGAGGGGATCCCTTCTTGCTCTGGCCTTTGGCCAGAGTCGCAGAAAGAAGTACCACCACTGCATCATCACTGAGAATCAACACCAGTAAAGAAGGGCAACGCCAAGGTTTGGTTTTTGTGTCGACTGTGCTGTTGGGGGGCGGTGATGTCAGTACTCTGGTGGTATGGGGCTGCTTGATTAACGGTGATTCTCTAAGATGTTCTGATCGTGGTGCTTCTTACAGCGACTCTGGCCCTAGGCCAGAGCAAAGAAAAGCTCCCCAGTTGGGGAGCTTTTCAAGCGTGGAGCAGTAAGAACCACCACGATCAACACATCTTAGAGACGCACTCGTCAGTCAAGCATCGCCTTATCATAAGCTTCCTTGAGCTCGTAACGAGAAACCCCACGTTTACGTGCAGGATCAGAATCATATCCCATGGCTTTCCAGTCAATTCGCCCACTGCCGTCTTTTGCATGACAGGTCTTGCAATTCAGGGCGTTTTCGGCAGGAGCAACCATGTGGTTGATTCCCCAGTAGGAGTTGGTGGGAGCAAAGGCGAACTCGCCGCTGTATTCCGTGTTGACCGAAGCCATACCGGCTTTGATGGACTTGTTCCAGTCGAAGGTCTTCCAGTAGCCACCCTTGCCGAACAATTTGGGAACGACGATGATCTTGTTGACTTTATCGTACGGCTGGATGGCTTTCATCAGCTTGAAAGGATAGATCTTGGCTTTGTGGTCGATCCGGTTACCCATGGGGTAATTCAGACGGGTCACTTCTTCAGGGTTGATGGTCTCGCCCAGCAGGTACTGACCGCTGATGCCGTTGTACCACAGGTACTCGGGAACAACATTGGTTTCCCACTTGAAGGTACCCTTCTTGTTGATGAAGGTGGGCATGCCGAATTCGTCTTTGGGAGTATTCAACTTGGTGCCGGCTGTGGACCAGTCCCACCAGGTTTTGGTTGGGTTGGCACGGGCAAACTCAGGAATGTGACAGGTCTGGCAGGCGACGCTTTTGAAGTGCCAGTTCAGGATGTTTTTCTCGTGCACGTCTTCATCATGGCAGCTGGTGCATTCCAGGTGGTTGTTACCACTGGGGCTGACGAAGAGGGCATTACCGGAAATATTATGCTTTTCGGCAGTATGACATTCGGAGCAGCTGAAGTCTTCCCCGTCGGGGCTCATGTGAACATCCAATTCGAGGGCAGGCTTGATCAGAGATTTTTCCAGATCGCCGTGCTTGACGTTGTTGCCGCCTCCGCCGCTGAAGTGACAGGAGCCACAGCCCTTGCGGGTGGGCTTGCCGGAGCTGCGAGCCAGGCTGGCCAGATCGAGGGGTTCCCAGATCTTGCCTTTCCATTCCTTGGGTTCGTATACGGGGTGGCCGGCAGCGGTGGGGAACTTCTTGTAGGTTCCGGTCTGGTCATGACAGACCAGGCAATCAATGTGGTTTTCATCAGTAAAATCGAAGCTGGCATCTTTCCAGCCGTAACCGGCGTGGCAGCTTGTGCAGCGGGCCCAGTTGCTGCTGATGGCGATGCAGAAGTTGTTCAGGGTGTTCTTTTTACCCAGAGGAATTTTGCCCTGGCCCACAACGTCCTGCATGGGTTCCCAGTTCCAGTGAGAGGTCTGCATGAAGTCATGGGCGACTTCTTCATGGCACTCGAGGCAGGCTTCGGTCACGGCGGGGCCGTCAACGAAGGGACCTTCGATATCCTGATGGTCTTCGATGAGTTCGATGGCCAGAGCGGGACCGGCCTGAATGACCAGAGTTGCAGCCAGCAACAGAAAAATTTGAACAGCCTTGCGCATGCGGATAGCCTCCAAAAGGGACAAAGAACCAGACCAGAAAATGAGTCTCATTTCACAACTTCAAGGATCCTTAACCCTTGATTGTTAAAATTCTAATAGGATAAGCAACTCTTTGAAAGGAAAATCTGTGACAAAGGGATGACAAAACCGGAGCCCCAGGGGGAGCTCCGGTTATTTGTGCGTCAAAAGAGGCTGTTTGATGCTGAAATCAGTCCATCAGCAGTTTTTTGTCCAGTTTGAAAATCATCAGGATCGTCTTGATCTGAACAAAGGCTAAAGCTGCCAGAATGACCCAGTAGGCCATGCCGAATTTGGTGATCACGGCTGAATCCACATTTCCCGGAACCATGGGACGGGCCAGGCCCATATTGAGAGTGAACATTCCGAACACGAAGAGGGCCACTCCCGGACAGATGAGGGCATAGCTCATGTGGCTTTTTCCGTTGCCGTTGATGAATTCTTCAAAGTACCCAATTTTTCTCATGACGAACAGGCCCATGAGTCCAAACAGAACCTGCAGTGAGGTCAGAAAGAAAAGCTTGGAGAAAAGTCCACCTGGCTGGGTGTGAACCCCCAGGTTCATGTGAAGTCCATGGTCCACGCGCACGACAGTGATTCCAATCAAAGTCAGGATGGGGATAAGGATCCACAAAGTGGGGCTGTTCTCTTTGTTAATTCCATGTTCCATCATAGCCCGGAAACCCATGTGGAGAGTCATCATACCGATGAGGATGGTGGCACTGAGAAAGAACATGCTGCCAATGATGCCGAGGGCTGAGGTCAGCTGGGTGGTGCTCATGGCGCCCGGTGCGGCAAAACCCACAGCCAGCATGGAAAACGCAAACACCGCAAG
>JAOZJV010000084.1:0-1252 GCA_029935695.1 Candidatus Krumholzibacteriia bacterium
GCCACATCGGCGGGCAGTACCAGGCTCCCCTGGGCGAAATGATGCCCCTGTACAAAACCCTGGCTGTGGAAAAGGATGCCATCGACTGTCTGATCTGCCACGCAGCGGCTTACGACATGAATCTCAAGCAGGTGGTCATTGATGAAAACGGACGCGCCCGCTGGGGACAGGACCGCAGATTGAAGGCTGCCTATTCCGTTATCACCCCTTCGGCCGAAGCCTGTCTGCGTTGCCATCAGCATAATTTTGGCGGGGATCTTTATGTGGATCCGGCAGGAAAGGAATACTCCCAGAGTTTGCAGAATCTGGGCATTGAAAGGCCGAGAATTCAGCATCCCGGATCCAAAAGAGGCACCCCTTACTCCCCCTCCTGGGATGTTCACGCCGCCGCCGGCATGAGCTGCCTGGAATGCCACCGCACCGAAGGTCACCTCATGGCCAAAGGCACCCACACCACCACCATGATGGCCAATGATCTGCCCGAGGTGGAAGTTTCGTGTCTGGACTGCCACGATGACCCGCCCCACGAATCAGAAGAGCTGAATGAGCACCTGGGGGCCCTGGCCTGCCAGACGTGCCACATCCCGTCCCTGCACTCGGACAACGTGACCCGGCGCGACTTCGGGAACACGGAATTTGAAGAAGAACCCGGCATCCACATCTACCATGATGAGTTGAAATTGAATGCTCCCGGAGAGGGTATTGCCTATGTGTGGTGGAACGGCGACTGCACCTTCCTGGGCAATCCCATCGGCGACAATCCCAACGGCGCGGACCTGTACACATTCTACGATGCACCGCATCGCTGGCCTGAGTTCAAGGATTTTGACTACCGGAACTGGTATGAAAATGTGATGCGTCCCATCGCCAAGGCGGGACGACCATCAAAAATTTATCCCATGAAAAGATTCAACGGCCGGCAGCACATTGATCTGGGAAATATTGGCCCCTTCGGCGGCATGTTCGTGCCTTACAACCTGCCCGATTATTATCGCAACGGGAATCCCACCCAGGCGGCCCGGCTGGAGATGGACAAAAGCATGATGGGCATGATGTACGGCTGGATGTTCAAGTTTTACATGCTGGATCGGTTCATGTCTTACATGGCCATCGATGGTTGGAACACCGGCAGCCGGGAAGATGTGCGGGCGGGTCGCAACATGGAGCCACGCTGGCTGCCCACCGATGCCATGCTGGAGATCAGCCACGCCATCCGTCTGGAAGGCGCTCTCAGTTGTGATGATTGCCACGA
>JAOZJV010000084.1:1262-8309 GCA_029935695.1 Candidatus Krumholzibacteriia bacterium
ACTGGCAGGCCCTGGGTTACACCACGGAGGAAATTGAAGAGCTGAAGGCCGAGCGTTGAGCCCTACCAGTATTTTTCCACATGAACCTGCCCGGGATTCTTTTTGGAATGCTCCTGGAAGCCCTTTGCAGCCAAAGCCTCCATCATTCCTTCAATCATCCCTGGATTGCCGCACAGCATGATGTGGGTATTATCAGGGCTGGGGCGACCACCCCAGACGCTGGTGAACTCATCACTCTCCCAAAGGGCCTGCACATAGCCTGTCTGGCCGCTCCATGGTACAATTTCTTCAGACGGCCGGCTGATCACCGGCATGTAATGAAAAGTCGGACAGAAACGCTGCATGGCAATCAACTCGCCACGGTAGCCCAGATCCCAGCTGTGACGCGCTCCCAGCAAAACCGCTGTCTGCAGTTTGGGGCGACAATCGAGTTCTCCCCGCAGCATGCTCATGTATGGGGCAAGGCCGGTGCCGGTGCCAATGAAAACCAGGTTTTTGCCTTCGGGCACCTGATCCAGGGTGAACATGCCACTGATACGCTGCCCCATGAAGACCCTGTCGCCAGGTTGCAGATGAAAGAGGCGCGGAGTCAGGGCCCCGGAGTGGACCAGGGTGATGAAAAATTCGAGGTAGTCTTTTTCCTGGCTGGATGAAGAAATACTGTAGGCCCGTTTGATTAATTTGTCGGGCTTGAGATCCGCTTCTTCCGGATCTGAAAGCCGTATGCGCTGGGCGGAAACGGGCAGTCCCAGAATGCCGAACTGGCCCGATTTCCACTGAGGCAATTCCCAACCATCGGGTTTGACCCTCAGAACAATCAACCCCGAAGCCACTTCAAGGCGTTGGCTGACAATGGCATTTGTTAAGTCTGACAAAATATTTTCCTTATCTGGCGTTACTGCGAATCGGTGCGCACCAATTCCACACGCCGGTTGATGGCCTTTCCTTCGCTGGTGGCGTTGGTGGCGCTGGGTGTGTCTTCACCATAACCTACGGCCGTCAGCCGCGAGGCCGCCACACCTTTCATTTCCAAATACGTCATCACCGACTCGGCGCGGTCCTGTGAAAGCTTCAGGTTGAATGGGGCCGTTCCGGTGTTGTCGGTGTGGCCCTGGATTTCGATGGTTACTGCGGGCCAGGCCACCATGGACTCCACAACTTTGTCCAACGTTTTAAAGGAATTGGCCTTCAGCTCCGCCTTGCCCAATTCGAAAGTCACCCCTTCAAGAACCACTTCAGCACCCAGCACAGCCACCAAAGGACAACCGGTGGCATCAACTTCTATATTCAGAGGTGTGTCCGGGCAAAGGTCAGCCGTATCAAGCACACCGTCACTGTCATTGTCCGGGTCGATACAGCCGTCGGCATCCTGGAAACCATCTATGTCTTCGGCCTCATCGGGGCAGTTGTCGTGGGCATCGATGATACCATCACCATCGTTGTCGGGATCAGGGCATCCGTCATCATCCTGGAAGCCATCCTCATCTTCTGGCAGGTCGGGACACTGGTCACAATCATCATTCAGACCATCGCGGTCGTTGTCCAGTTCGGGACAACCATCTTCATCCTTGTAGCCGTCCGGATCTTCGGCCACTTCGGGGCAGGCATCATCATCGTTGAGGATGCCGTCGCCATCGGTGTCCGGGTTGCCGCCAAAATAAATCGTCAGGCCGAGGGATAATTCCAGCAGACCGCTGTTGGCATCCACATGCCCGCTGCCCCACAAATCGCTGGTGCCGATGTTGTCAACCTCACTGCTCATCAGGTAGCTGTAACGGGCGGCCAGATCCATGCTGATGGCATCACTGAAAAAATACTCCGCACCCAGGCTGGCCCCGACAGTGGGGCTGGAATTGTTCAGATCGGCGACATTGCCTGAGTCATCAAAACCGTGGACGGTGTCCCCCTGGGGCATCAACCCCACGTCGTTGTTACCATTTTCATCCCGCACATTCCAGTTGATGTAGCCGGCGTGGAAACCTGCGTAGGGGCTGAATGATTTTTCGGGAGTAAAGTGATAGCGGGCCCCCAATGTTCCCTGCCAGGCGGTGGTGTAGAAGGCGTGGGTTGCATCGAAGGTCAGGCCGGCGTCCACATTGGGAGCAGGAACTCCGGGACGCACGTACCCGTAACGAAGTGATGCCTGGAGAGACCACTTTGAGTTGAGACCATGGCGTAACCACAGCCCAGCATTTTGGTCCACATTGGAGTAGTCGTGCTCGCCGCCCACCAGTTTCATCCAGCCAAAGGTGGCCCCGGCGCCCCATTTTTCATCTATGTCATTGGCAGCGCCTGTAGTGGCCATCAAAAGAAGTATCAACGCCAAAATGATGATTTTCTTCATGTCGTCCCTCTGAAAATGATTCTTTGAATTTTTTTCAACGGTGTCATATTGACTGATGGAGTGCAGAAATCAAGATTTTCCTGGTTGGATTATATGAGAGTCGCACCGCTCAGAGGTTTCCAAAATCAGACAAACCCTGTAAAATATCATCGTCATCTGCAACCTCATCAGGGAACGATTTTGAAAAGCACACCCGAATTATTCAGCTCACGTTTAGGCTTGATTCTCACGGCATTGGGCATGGCTGTGGGCACCGGAAATATCTGGCGTTTCCCTCGTATCCTGGCTCAGAATGGCGGCGGCGCGCTCATCATCACCTGGCTGGTGTTTCTGTTTGCCTGGTCCATTCCCCTGCTGATTATGGAATTTGGCCTCGGTCGAGGCTCGCGCAAAGGCTGTATAGGGGCCTTCTCCACCTTTGCCGGCCGGAACTGGGGATGGTTGGGAGGGTTCGTGGCCTTCTGCGCCACAGCCATTCTGTTTTATTACGCCGTGGTTGCGGGTTGGTGTTTGAAGTACATGACCGCCAGCCTCACCGGTGAATTGAAAGGACTGGCCGGCGGGCCGGCCCAGGATGTTTTTGTGTCCTTTGCCAACTCTCCCTGGCCGGTGATATTCCAGTTTGTGGCCATCAGTCTGGCGGGGTTAGTGGTGCTCAGAGGCGTGGTCGGCGGAATCGAAAAAGCCAACCGGGTGCTCATTCCCACCCTCTTTGTTTTGCTGATGGTGGCCCTGATTCGCACCCTGACGTTGCCTGGATCCGGCGAAGGTTTGAAGTTCATATTCACCGTCGACTGGGCCAATCTCAAAAATGCCCGGGTGTGGCTGGAAGGCCTGAGCCAATCGGCCTGGAGCACCGGCGCCGGTTGGGGACTGATCCTCACTTACGGTGTGTACATGCCGCGAAAAGAAAAAATCGTGTCCACCGCCGTGATCACCGGACTGGGCAATAACCTGGCTTCCCTGATTGCAGCCTGCGCCATCATTCCCGCGGTTTTTGCTCTGGCTCCCGCTGCCCTCGGAACTGAAGCACTGCAAGAGATGGGCGGTGTGGCGGCCTTTCTGCAAAACGGTGGTCCTGCCAGCACCGGTTTGACGTTCATTTGGGTTCCCGCCCTTTTCCAGAAAATGCCCGGTGGCGAGGGATTCACTTTTCTGTTCTTCCTGACTCTTTTCTTCGCCGCCCTGTCTTCGCTCATTGCCATGATTGAACTGGCGGTGCGGGTTTTGCTGGACCGCGGAATAAGCCGCCCCAAAGCCGTGGCCTGGGTCACCGCAGTGGGCTTCCTGATGGGCATTCCTTCGGCCACCAATCTGACTTTTTTCCAGAATCAGGATTGGGCCTGGGGTGTGGGGCTCATGTTGTCGGGACTGCTGGTGGCCATGGCTGTGGGGCGGCATGGGCCTGCCCGTTTCCGGCGTGAGCAACTGGCGGCCGATGAGGCTTCATTGCTGGGCAAAGTCTTTGATTTTTGGGTTTATGTCCTCATCCCGGCCCAGTTTGTGGGCATGATTCTCTGGTGGTTCAGCCAATCCGTTTCTTGGGACCCACAGCATTGGTGGAATCCGCTGGGGACTTTTACCATCGGTACGGCTGTGGCCCAATGGGCTGTGGCCCTTGGGGTTTTGGGTCTACTCAACAGGCGTCTGGTGGGCCGATCCTAGATTCTCTCCCTTTTTCCCGCCAACAGTGTTATAATATTATAGATCAAATTTACTACCGTAAGCGGTTTCATCCCATCCACGGGGGTTGTCTGTGCGCATCCATATTTCATGTACCCAACGCCACTGCGGCCTCAGCATCCTGACCCTCGTTCTGGTCTTGAGTCTGGCTTTGCCAGTGCTCGCCGACCCGCCGGCCGATTACTACGATTCCGCCGACACCTCCACTCCGGAAGCCCTGCGCAGCTCGGTGCACCTCATCATCGACGGCCATACAAAAATTCCCTACACGGACAGTTCCACCGACACCTGGGACGTCTTGGAACAGGCCGACGTTGACCCTGCCAACTCCGATCGCATTCTCGATATTTACCAGAATCGCAGTTTCAGCAAACACGGGGGAGGCAACAACGACTACAACCGGGAACACACCTGGCCCAAAAGTTACGGTTTTCCTGATGACGGGTACTCCAACAAACCCTACACCGATTGCCATCATCTCTTTCTGTGCGACATCGGATACAACAGTGACCGGGGCAGCCGCATTTTTGATGACTGCCTGTCCGGCTGCACCTCACGCGCCACCGACTTCAACAACGGGCAGAGCGGCACCAATTATTATAAGGACGCCACCCCCATCGGCATCTGGGAAACCTGGGATGGCCGCAAAGGTGATGTGGCAAGGGCCATGTTCTACATGGATGTGCGTTACGAAGGCCAAGGCACCGAGCCCGATCTCATCCTCACCGATGATCCGTATTTGATCCTCAGTTGCCAAACCGGCGACAACGAAGACGTGGCCTACATGGGCCTGCTGGAAGTGCTCCTGCAATGGCACTTTGATGATCCGGTGGACGATGTGGAGCGTCACCACACCGATCTGGTGGCCCAATACCAGGGCAACCGCAATCCTTTCGTGGATCATCCCGACTGGGCTGGTTTTATTTTCGCGGGTATTCCCCTGGTTTCGGGTGTGGACAGTGGTGTGCCCACGGCCCCCAACGTCATTGCCTCCATTTACCCGAATCCGTTCAATCCCAGCACCAGCATCCACATGGAACTGGGCCAGGATGGTCCGGTGCGTGTGGAGATCTACTCTTTGGAAGGCAAACGGGTGCGCACTCTCATGAATGAAGTGCGGCCGGCAGGAGCCATGACCCTCAGCTGGAATGGACGCAACGACAAGGGCGGCCTCGCTGCCAGTGGCACGTATTTTTGCCGTCTGCAGAGCAATGGTCAGAGCGACACCGCAAAAATGGTCTTACTCAAATAAGGCCATTTGTCCTCTCTCTTTTTCCCGTAAAACAGTGGCCATCGCCCCTAAACACAACTATCTCTATAGATAAGCCCGACCACCCGGCCAGCCCCGTTGGTGCGCCGGACCCCGAGTTGGGATCCATTGGCCATGTGGTTTCCGCCCTGGAGGCTTGTCATGCTCTATTACTCAATTTTTCCCGATCAAAATCTGTGTATTTTTCATGCTGGCAGTGAACTGACCCGCCAGGAAATGCTCGAATGTTATGAGGATCTTGTGATGGATCCCCTCTGGCCGGATGTTGAAACGGTCCTGACTGATTTGCGGGATTGTGAAGATGTGGATGCCCGGTTCGGCAATAATGCCACCCGGCGCCGCATGGAAATGAATGCCTTTGGCAACCGCCGCCTCATCTATCTCACCGGTCAGACAGAATTTTTGGGAAAAATGGCCATGGCCGAAATTGAAGGTGGGGCCAACATGGTCGAGCGCTATCAGTTCGAGCATGAAGACGAGCTGGAGCGGTATTTGGGTGAAGACGGCCGCATGCTCCAGGACTGCCTGGCCACTTTGCGGTGAAAGCACTTTCAAATGTGCTGTTTCTGATGATTGTCGGGGGGATCATTTTGTCCGGCGCCACTTTATCGTCCGGTGTTGAAGACACCAACTGGTCCGTCCGGAGAATGGGAATGCTCAGCTCCATCGAAGCCGATGTGGTGCGTCATAAAAACGTCTTGGGCTTTGCTCGACTAACACCCGGCGTGAGACACGCCCTGGCCAAAGTTCCCCGGCATCTCTTTGTACCTGAGAAATTTCGTGTGCGCGCCTATGACAACGCGCCGCTTCCCATCGGCCACCAGCAAACCATCAGCCAACCCACCATTGTCGCCCTGATGACCGAACTGATGGCCGTCACTCACGGCGACACCGTTTTGGAGGTGGGCACCGGATCAGGCTACCAGGCCGCCATCCTGGCTGAAGTGGTCAGCCATGTGCACACCATTGAGATCATCCCTCAGCTGGTGGATTCTGCCCGGAAAGTTCTGGCAGATCAACTTTACCATAACATCACCGTCCACGAGGGTGACGGGTACGCAGGCCTTCCGGATTGCGCCCCCTTCGACGCCATCATAGTGACGGCTGCCCCGCCCGAAATCCCTCAGGCATTGCTGGACCAGTTGAAACCAGGCGGGCGACTGGTGGCTCCCGTTGGTCCGGTTAATGCCACCCAATGGTTGAAGGTTTGGGTGAAGCAGCAGAATGGATCGTGTAATATTCGGGAAATTATTCCGGTGCGGTTTGTGCCCATGGTCAGTGGGGGGATTTGAGATGCTCGGCAGCAGCCTGCCCCCCCACCCATCCCGTGGAAAATGCCCCCATCATATTGAACCCGCCCGTATCCGCATCCACGTTGAGCAACTCGCCGATGATGTGCAATCCGGACACCAGTTTCGACTCCATGGTTTTGGGATTAACCTCTGATGTGTCCACTCCCCCGGCGGTGACGATGGCTTCTTTGAAACTGCCATATCCCGACAACTTGAAACGGTAATCTTTCAGAAATTTAAGCAGAGCCTTGCGCTGTTTGCCGTTGATCTGAGAACAGGGAGTATCTTCCGGCGCTCCACAGACTTTCACCGCCACCGGAATCAGGTCCTGGGGAAGCAGCCCTTTAAGCAAATCCCGCCAGGTGCGGATCTCTCGATTTTCGAGATCCCGGATCAGACGGGCATCCAGTTTTTTATGGTCCAGGGCCGGCTTCAGATCGATGGCCAATTCCAGGTTT
>JAOZJV010000084.1:8319-9961 GCA_029935695.1 Candidatus Krumholzibacteriia bacterium
CCAGGTTTTTACCCTCATCAAGGGCAGCCACCGCGATACGGCTGAGCTCCAGAATGATTGGGCCTGAAAGACCAGTTTCGATGAATGTAAGATCACCAAATTCCCGACGGGCCAGCTTTCCTTCAATCCAAAGAGTGGCTTCGATGTTGCGCAAGGCCAACCGGCGCACACCGGGCGGCGGAGCCCCGGGGGCGCAAAGAGGCACCAGCGAAGGCCGCGGTTTGATGATGGTATGGCCAAGGTCTGCAGCCAGCTGGTAACCGTCTCCGCTGGAGCCGGTGGTGCTGTAGGACATGCCGCCGGTGGCCAGAAAAACCACGGCCGCTTCCATGGTGTGGGAACCACGCAAGCCACCACTGCCTTTGGTGCCATCCTCGCTGAACACATCGTAGTGCACGGCGCTGATGGCTCCCTCGCTGACGTCCAACCCCCGCACCCTCACTCCATGAATAATTTCAACACCCTGATTGACGACCCACTGTTCCAGAGTGCGCGCCACATCAACCGCGCTGTCACTTTTTGGAAAAACCCGCCCTCCGCGTTCAACTTTGGTGGGCAGATTTTCCGCGTGGAGAAGTTCCAGCAGATCATCGGAGAAAAAGCGGGCAAAAGACTGCCGCAGGAAGCGGCCGCCCTTGCCAAAATGTTTGATGAATTCGCCGGCCGCCAAAGTATTGGTCAGGTTGCAACGGCCCTTGCCGCTGATGCGGATTTTGCGACCAACCTGGCGCATGCGTTCCAGAAGAACCACATCGGCACCGAGAGAGGCGGCGCGGCCAGCGGCCAGCATGCCTGCCGCTCCCGCACCCACCACAACAATTTTTTGGCTCTCAGACACCTGGTTCTACTTCTTTTCCAACAGGGCTTTGACGTCCTCGGGCAGATCGAACAAACCTTCAGGCGCCTCAGCCTTAAAAGTCTGCTCTTCAAAAGTCATGACCATCTCCTGCATACCCATCAGTACCTGCCGCACTTTGTAGGGTGCCAGGACGCCCTCGGATTCCCGATAATCCATGAGATAGGCATCCACGGTGATGCGCCCCATTTCATTGACCAGCACCGAGCTGGTTTTCAGCAGAAGACCACTGTCGACGGCGAAGAAATTCATCTCCGGTTCCCCTTCACCTTCGTGGGGAACCATCTCGATGCGGTAGCAGTCCACCTCATCGACTTTTTCCACTCCCTGATTGGTGGCGCTTTGGTAATCGTCCTTCCAAACAGCCCAGGGATTGAACTGAGCCATGCGGCGAGACATGGCCAGCTCAGAACCGGTCTTGATTTTCGAGCCCGTCATCATGCTTTTTTCCCAGGCCACCGTCCCGTCAAAGCCCTCTTCCATGTTGCCGAAAGCGTCGGAAACAATGGAAGTATGGATCATGTTGGGAGCTTTTTTATAAACCTCGATTTTGGCGCTGATGCCCATGGCCGGCATGGCAAAACTGCCCGTGGCCTTCATGATGGAGTGTCCTTCCCACACCTCGAGGCCACCAGATGCTTCAATGAATTTGTTGATGACTTTTTCGGCTGATGGAAGGTCCTCGGCCCACAGCATGGCGGGCACTGACAGCAACATCAGGACCAGGGACAGAGTGGTGATTTTCTTCAAGATCTTTCCTCCGTGTTTATGGTTGAAGCAGCCACT
>JAOZJV010000085.1:0-1371 GCA_029935695.1 Candidatus Krumholzibacteriia bacterium
AACGGCTCCCATGACAAGACCTTCATGTCCCAGGGCGAAGGCACCATCCGCGTCGTCGGCACTGGTGGCAATACACTGCTGGAACAAGCCGTGGAAAAAGATGACATCTTCCGCATGTGCCAGGCCAAGGACGAGCCCATCCGCGACTGGGTGAAGCTGGGCGTCAGCAGGGCCCGGGCCACGGGTTATCCCGCCATCTTCTGGTTGAACGAAGAGCGGGGACACGACGCGCAACTCATCAAAAAAGTAAATCAATACCTTCCCGATCATGATACCAGCGGCCTGGATATCCGGATTATGAATCTGGATGACGCCATGCGTTTCACCCTTGAACGGGTGCGCAAGGGCGAAAACAGTATCGCCGTCACCGGCAACGTGCTGCGTGATTATCTGACGGATCTGTTTCCCATTCTGGAACTGGGAACCAGCGCCCGCATGCTGTCCATCGTGCCTTTGCTGAATGGTGGCGGATTGTTCGAAACCGGCGCTGGCGGGTCGGCTCCCAAGCACGTGCAGCAGTTCCTGCAGGAAGGTCACCTGCGGTGGGATTCTCTGGGTGAGTATTGCGCCCTGGTGCCTTCGTTTGAGGCCATCGCTGAGCGAACCGGCAACGAAAAAGCGGCCCTGCTGGCTGCAACTTTGGATGAAGCTGTGGGAACGTACCTTGAGAACAAGCGCTTCCCGTCGCGCAAGGTGAACGAGATCGACAACCGGGGCAGCAGCTTCTATCTGGCCATGTACTGGGCCCAGGCTTTGGCCGGCCAGGACAAGGATGCAGAGATAAAGGCCCGCTTTGAAAAGGTTGCTGCGGACCTGGCAGCCAATGAAGAAGTCATCGTCGCCGAGTTGCTCGCAGCTCAGGGTTCACCGGTGGACATTGGTGGATATTTCGATGCGGATGTGGAGCTGACGGCAAAGGCCATGCGGCCCAGTGCTACCTTCAACGGCATCATCGACGCAATTTAGTCAGGGTCATAACTGGCTGGATTTCAGTGGGGCAGATTCGGGTTATCCGAATCTGCCTTTTTTATACGAGGAGCACTTCAGGTGCACTGTTTTGGAACTGCAGAATATCTTTCAAAGGGAGATTTTCGTCGAGGAATCCAACACTGACGAGGTCAGAATGATGCGCCAGGATTTGCGCTGTTTTTTGAGGACCACGAACCACCATGGGAATATTTTTCTCATGGACACCATCCACCAATTGACCCAAAGAATCATGATCGACTTCATCATGGGGGTGATCCAGGACCAAAAGGTTTAGACCTTCATCATTCGCCAGGTTTTCCAGAGCCTGATCCAAACTGGACACTGCTTCGACCTCACACCCACAATCTTCCATGTGAGAAACAACGCTGAAAAGACGGCGCA
>JAOZJV010000085.1:1381-7879 GCA_029935695.1 Candidatus Krumholzibacteriia bacterium
ACGCATATCCGGGCCCATGACCAACGCCCGGCATCCATTGAAGGCCGGTTTCGGCGCCGGATTTTCCGCAGCCACTTCAATCACGGCCGTTTCGATCAGTATTGCTTCCGCTTCCGGTTCAGAGGGTGCCGTCTGAACCCAGGGAATCTGCAAGGTGAATGTGCTTCCCTGGCCAGGAGTGCTGACCAGGCCGAGGGTTCCGTTTAAGCCATGAGCCATTTTCTGCGAAATGGAAAGTCCCAGACCAGTGCCTCCATAAACACGGTCAGTTCCTTTTTCTGCCTGGCGAAATTCTTCAAAAATTATTTCCTGTCGCTCCAGGGGAATGCCAATCCCGGTGTCGGATACTGAAATTTCCAGAGTGGCTGGTTGATCTGCCGCTGGGCCAACACTGACTGAAACAGTACCCCGTGCCGTGAACTTAATGGCATTGGACACCAGGTTGCGAACAACCTGGAGAATGCGTTTCGGATCCGAGGTGACTGTATCTCTTCCCGCGAAAGGATGTTCAACCATGAAGTCCAGACCTTTTTGCCTGGCCACCGGCCCCATGGTGGCATCAATGGTTTTGCACAGGGATGAGAGGTTCACGGCCTCTTCATAAAACTCCAGCTGCCCTGCTTCCACCTTGGAAAGATCCAGAATGTCGTCGATAAGCTGCAGCAATTCGTTGCCGCAATTTTGGATGGTGTCCGCATGCTCAATGATGACATCAGGGGACAACTCGGATTCCTTCATCAAACTCGAAAGAATCATGATGCTGTTCATGGGCGATCGCAGGTCATGGGACATGTTGGCCAGGAAACGGGATTTGTTTTCACTGGCAAGGGCCAGGTCTTCTGCTTTTTGAGACAACTCCTGACGGTGTCGCTCCAGTGCCTTGGCCTGGCTGCTGGTGACTTTCAGTAACTCCTGGGATTTTTCCTGAGAGACAACCCGGGCCAACGTCACGCTGATGCTGTTGGATACCAATTCCAGAAATTCAAGGTCACGCGGCGCCGAGGCCCGGTTCAGTGCAAACTCCAGGGCTCCCGAAATTTCATTATTATAGACAAGAGGAAATGCGATCAGGCACTTGGGCGCCATGATCCCCATGCCGGATGTGATCATCAAATCCGAATCATCATTATTTTCCATCACCCTGGCCTGGCGATCCTTGATGGCCTGCCCCACAAGACCTTCTCCGTGCTCACAGGAAATCGTTAAGCTGACTGTTTCAGAAACACCAAATGATCCTTCCACCAGAAAACTGTTGTGATCGTAAGGCAGGTACAACAACCCGGCCTGGGCATCCAAATGTCCGGCCAGGGATTCGGTGATTCCGGCAGCCAATTCAGCCAGGCTTTCTTTTTCTTCAATGTTGCTCGAAAGTAGATTTCGACCAGCATCAATCCAGGAACGTGCCTGGTTTTGAGCTTGGATTTCAGCCAGGCTTTCGGTCATTTGATTGAGGGATGTGGCCAATTCATCATGCGGCCCTCGCGGAGCAATGCTGTGGCTGAAATCACCCGAAGCCACGATCCGTGCGTGGTTGGCCATGGCACGGGTTGTCTCACTCATGTTTCGAAATGCGGAGGCCAATTGAGTTTGTTCGTTATTGCCAAAAACCCTGATGTCCTGATTCAAATCTCCTTCAGCCAGTTTTTGTGCTGCCTGGGTCAGATAAATTGTAGGGCCACTAATGTTACCAATCAAAACCGGAGGTAAAACCAGGGAAAAAATCAACGCCACACCCATGACAAAAAGCAAGGTGTTGCGAATTGTTTGCACTAATCGGGGATAAGAATTTTTTGCTTGAAGAACCTTGTCATTGTAAACATCAGCGATTTTTTCCGTTTCGGTAACCAGCAGGCGGGCACCATTTTCCTTGAATGGCTCCATGGCCAAATTGCCCGCGGAACTATCTTGAATTCTACCCTGGCGAATATCTGCCAGGACACTCAGAAAACCATCCCGATAATAATCCAGACCAACCCTGATGGCATGAACCCGCTTCAAGTCATCCAGGTTAGAGCCGGTGAACGAATGCTCCATCTGATCCAGACTGCTTAAAAAAACCTCGTGTTCGCTGTTCCATTTTAATGTGTATTTTTTGATTTTTTCCGGATTGGAAATATTCAGCAGGATATCTTTTTCATACCGGCGCATGGCCTCTGCCGAAGATTGGGCCGAGGCTGCCGCTTCAGCGATGGCCGCATCTTCTTCAATAAGAACTTTGACGCCATCGCCCAAACTGGCCACACCCCACCATCCCACTCCCGCAGTGACGCCGAGCAGAACAACCATGATGGTGAATCCAGCGGTCAGATGACCTTTGATTCCAGAATTGGCAATCATTTTTCCAAAAATGACGATGTCGATGGTGCCCCCGAAAACCTCTATAAAGAAGTCTTCAATTTACTTATCGGACTCGGAGGCAAGAAATTAAGCCCAAACTTCAATCCCCATGAGGCTCTAAATCAGGCAACGCCTCACCATCGCGCACGTACCGGTCCATCCACGACCGAATTTGCTCATAGGCCTCTTCACGGTATTCACTCAAACCATGATCAGCCCCTTCATACATGACCAGCCGATAAGGCCGGCGTAAATCCAACAGTCCCCGGGCCAGGCTCATGCTCTCTCCAGGGTCCACCCGCCAGTCAGCCGTTCCATGCAGCAACAACAGAGGAGTCGTGGGGCAAAGCCGCTCGGGCCAGGCCACCGGCGAGCGTGCCAGCAGAGCCTCCTGCTTGACCTCCCAATAGTTTGGGATCAGTTCTGCGTAAACATGGGTCTCCATGTCCGGACGTTTCTTGATACCGGATCGGCTGTCGCCCACCCCTGACACCACGGCGGCGGCTTTCATGCGCTCGGTTCCAGTCAGCGCAAGGTAGGTCATCAATCCACCCCGGCTGAAACCGATCATGCCCATGCGCGAAGCATCGGCCTCTTCAGGCAGCGATTCCAGCAGAGGGATGAGATTCAACACATCATGAACATCGGCTCCGCCAAATTCTTCCTGCCCCTCGCCTCCCATATTGCCGCGGTACTGGCTGGCCACCACCACATATCCCCAGCTGGCAAATTTGGCCAGGCGGCGTGCCACCCGCATGGGTGAGTTGGCCCCAAACTCACGGTTGCCCCCGCGGTTGTAAATGATGCAGGGATGAGGACCGGGGCTCTTGGGCACAATGAGGTGGGCCTCCACCCTCAGGCCATCGCTGATGTAGGTGATTTCGTCAATATCCACCAAATTCAGATGGGCTTCAGTTTTTCGGGGGCCTCCTTCTTTGAGCATTAACTCAGGAGGAATAGGCATGGACTGCCGGCGCAGCAATTGACCGTTGTCCAAAGGTTTGGGCACCAGCAATTCGGATCGCTGCAAAACCGTCCCGGCCAGCACCGTTTGCTTCACGTCCCTCAGGTTCTTCACGTCCAGACGAGGATCTGAAGCCAGCACCACCAGGTCTGCCATTTTTCCGGGCTCGATGGATCCCACCTCGTCCCAGCCAAAAACCTCGGCGGGATTGATCGTGGCCGCTGCCAAAGCCTGTCGCGGAGTATGGCCAATGGCCACCAGAGCCTCCAACTCGTGGTGCAGGGAAATACCGGGCATGGTGCCCCACACATCAGATCCACTGCCGGTCAAATACCGGCAACCTGCCCCGAAGTATCCGGCATCCAGAGCCAATTCCGCCTGGGCGATGGTGCGGTAGGCCTGGGCCTTATCCTTGGGATAGGAATGCTCGCCGGTGGTCTGATCGGCGGGCCAGTGAATGTCGCGCGGATCCAGAATGGCGGCCACCGGATCGTCCCAGGGATTGGCATGACCGGGGCGGTCCAGGTAACCCAGACTGAGGGTTGGAATGAGAGCTGTCCCAGCGGCCGCAATTTTTTTGCCGTATGAACGCACGGCTTCGGTGTCGGCCGCCAGCTCGGGAAGCATCTGGTAATATTGCCATTTGGCGCTGCCCAAATCATTGCTGAATGGTTTGGCCTCCACGCCCCGGCGCAGATTTTCCGGCGCCAGGTCCAGAGAGTAGCGAGTGGTGTGCACAAAGGCATCCACACCCAAGGCGGCGGCATCTTCATAACGCGTGCGAGCCAGTTCGCCGATGACCGCCATGCCCATTTCGTGGGCGCGCTCCACAATGACCTGCATTTGTTCGGGATCGATGCGGTACATGAGTAACAGGACATCTGCCCCGCTGGCTTTTTCCGCGTCAACTTCCTGGAGCAAATCCGACAATGAAGCCGCCGCGAAGCCCACTTCTCCGAGCAGACGGATTCTGGGGGATGGATCGGAATCCAGATCCAAAAGCCCCCGCCGCGTGCTCTCCACTCCCAAAATTGTCGTCACGCCCATGGCCAGATAGGCGTTGGCCTGGCCCTGATGGTTGAGGGCGGCAAAACAATCGATCAGCCCGGGCACCACAAAGCCCCCTTCGGCATCAAGGATGCGCGCGCCCTGGGGGATCTGCATTTCAGAAGTCGCTCCCACCGCTACAATGCGTCCTGCTTCCACAAGAACCACCGCATTGGAAATATCCTGGGCGGCGTCAGTTTCGGCATGGATGACAGTGGCGTTGATGATGGCCAGGGTCTCGCTGGCGCTGGCTGGGGCGGTGGCAAGCAACACCATCAGAATTAGAATCAGGGATTTCATGTTTCTCCATTTCGCATTGTGTGATTTTTCATACTCGCATGTTTCTCTTTGGTGACCAATTGGAAATTTTCTTTGCACGACGTCTCAGTCACAAAAACCGCAACACATTGCCATTCAATAGGTTACAAAACTTCAATCACATCGAGCCAAAATGGAACGCCCCTTGTAAGCAGGACTGTGAAGACAGTTGATCCCCATACAAGGAGTTGGAAGCCATGAAAACCCTGAAAAAATCTCTGATGCTGGCCTTCGTTCTGTTGTTTGCTCTGGCACCACTCACACAACAGACACAGGCCCTGGCAGAAACCGACAGCAATGACTTCATCAACACCCGCAACATGGGTGGACCCCGATTTGGTCTCACTTTTGTCCCCGGAAACAGTCAGTTGTCCGAAGAACTGGAAAACAACGACATGGGACGCACCATCAGCCAATTTGGCTGGCACTTTGAACACCAGGTCGTGCCTGAAGGTGGCGGACCTGCTTTTGTCATCGAATTTCTTCCCCTGCTGGCAGGGGTGGAATACGGCAAAATAATTCCCAACTTTTCCCTGCTCATGGGCGTGCGTTCCACCGGGGGATGGGAATTGGGTATGGGCCCTAATCTGTCGTTCTCCAAAACCCTGGACGATGAGGTTGAAGCCCGCACCTCATTGGTATTGGCTGCCGGCAAAAGTTTCAATTACGGCGGAGTCAGCATCCCCGTGAACGTGGCCTATTCATCCAGCCCCACAGGTAACCGGGTCTCTCTTTTCTTTGGGTATGCCATGGCTTCGGCCAAAAAGAATACGACCAGGAAAATCCCGGCCGAGGAAATAAAAGAATCTGACTGGACCAAATACTAAACGCCATGTGGTTAGTCACTGGCAATCCGGTCCTTGATGGTAGTATACTCCCCGGGCTTCACACAGCCGGGGAGTGTTCCATGCATAAAACCCGAGACTGGCTCTACATTCTTATTTCCATTTTCCTGCTGGTGCTGGGCACCTTCGGGTTGATGCGCCAGATCAGTGTGTCGCAAATGCCTCCCGAATTTTCCTGGGAATCGGTGCAGTGGCCCGTGCAGGCCGCTGGCATCACCGTCGACAACGAAGCCGATCTGGTTTTTCTGGTGGAGGGTTTTCTCCCGGGTGATCTGGTGCAGATGGAGCTGACCACCGGACCGCAAACTTTCATCACCACCGCTGCACACTCCCCCTCCTACCTCATCATTGCCACCTTCAGCGGTCTCTTTTTCTGGGTGGTGGCTTTTGCTGTTTTTGTGCCCCGGTTGAATCTGCCAGCGGTCACCCAGTTCTATTGGATCACGATGCTGTATGGCTTGGGAATCCTTCTGGGCGGAGTGTATTTCCAATTTGGACTGTCTTTCATGGGGATGATTCTGAACATTGCCCAGTTGTGCAACCTGGCTTTTCTGCCGGCTGTTTTTCTGGATATGGCCCTGATTTTTCCCCGGCAAATGATCAGTGCCCGGCGGCTGCGCACAGTGAGGGTCGTGGTTTATTCTGGAGCCACCCTGCTGGTTGCCTGGCAGACCATAGTGTTTGGGCAATATTTCCAAAATCCAACCACTGCCACGGCCGTGGGCATGCGCCTGCCTCAATTGGTGGCCGACCTGCTCATGGTGGGACAAGCTCTGACCGCCATGACGATCATGATGGTGCAGGCCCGCAAACTGCAGCCCGGTCGCGAGCGCAAACAGGCCCGCTGGCTGCTCACCGGATTCATGGTGGGCGCCACACCTTATCTGTTTTTCCGCACCGTGCCTCTGCTGCTTTCCATAGAGCCTCCCTTTCCCGCACAAATCGACCGTTTGTTCGAACCGGCCATCCCCCTGGCTTTTGTCTTTG
>JAOZJV010000085.1:7889-9957 GCA_029935695.1 Candidatus Krumholzibacteriia bacterium
TCTTTGCTGTGGTGCGCCTGCGGTTCCTGGACATCGACCTCATCCTGCGACGGGGAATTTTGTATGGAATTCTGGCCGCTGGCATGGCCGGGCTGGTGCTCACACCCACGGCATTGATGGGCCCCGAAAACATCATCCGCTGGCCCCGATATCTGCAAATGCTTCCGGTGCTGTTCGGGGTGTTGGCCGGCTTCCTCTTTCTACCCCTGCGCAGTCTTCTGGGTCGCTGGATTGACCGAACTTTTTTCCGCATTGAACACCGGGTTGATGGCATTCTCCTGGAATTCAAACAAGAGTTGAAGGCTGTTTCCAGTCAGGAAAGCCTGGCAAAATTAATTCACGAAAAAATCAGCCGGACTGTGCACCCCAAGCCATGCCTTGTATTGCTTGAAACCATGGCGGGCGAAATCAGGATTGGCGACCGCAATGGATATTTTGACTTAAATGCCCTGAGTTGTCAGGACTCTCCCACGCCACTGTGGATTCAACCAAACCAATCAACCTGTCCTGAAAGGGAAGATAAAAATTTCCCACAAACTTTGCTGGATGAAGGTTTCATGGCAGCCCTGCGCCTGGAAGTGGAAGAAAAACCGGTGGGGTGCGTTCTGCTCGGGCCCAAAAATATCGGGCACCGTTATGTGGAAACCGATTTGAAATTTCTGGCCGCCATGGCCGTGGCCGCCTCGGATCGGTTGCAGGAAATTCGTCTGGTGCAGAAAATGGCCGAAGAGACCATCAAGCGAGCCCAACTGGCCGAGTTGAACCAGCTCAAAAATGATTTTCTGTCCAAAGTGGCCCATGATCTGCGCACTCCCGTCACTTCGGTGGGTTGGTCCATCAACAACCTGCTGGACGGATTGGCCGGGCAACTGGAACCTCGTCAGCGGGAATATCTGCAGTCCATGGACAATTCCCTGGAACACCTGAACAACCTGGTTTCCACCCTTCTTGAAATCAGCCGACTGAAAAAAGCCAAGGTGGAAATAGAAACCACCGTCTGTGATTTGCCACCTGTGCTGTCCCAGGTGATGGACACGGTTCGACCTTTGGCCAAAGCAGCCGGGGTGGAATTGACATGCTCCCAACCGGAAAATCCGTTGCAGTTGATCACCAACAGCTTCAAACTGGCTGAGGTGTTGATCAATATCATAGAAAATGCCATCAGGTATTCTCCCTTCGGGGCGGTGGTGAAAATGCACGCGGCGAACCAAGATCATCGAGTTGTCTTGAAAATCCGGGATCACGGTCCTGGTTTCCGGGGGATCAGCGATCCGTTTGCGCGCTTTGCCCAGGGCCAACCCAGCCCCCACGGATCCGAAGGTGGCTACGGGCTTGGCCTGACCATTGCCCAGGAATACACCCGGCTCATGGGCGGAGAAATTACTGCCTGCAATCATCCCACCGGAGGGGCCGAATTCACTCTGAAATTGCCCCGGGCCCAAGCTAAGAAAGAGGAAAATTGAGATGGTACTCAAAGCTGAAATCCTGATTGTGGACGACGACCCCGGTTTGCGGCTGGCCTTGCAGGATCGCTTTACTCATTGGGGATGCCAGGTCAACCTGGCGGCTGATGGACAGGAAGCTTTGGCCATCTGCGCCCGCCGGTCCTTCGACCTGGTTCTGCTGGATCTTTCCATGCCTGGCATGAACGGTATGGAAGTGCTGACCCGCCTGCGGAATGATGATTTTTCCGGAGACATCGTTGTGCTGACAGCCGACGGATCGGTTAACCGGGCCGTTGAAGCCCTCAAGCTGGGTGCCTCTGATTTTCTCACCAAGCCTGCCGATTTCGATTTGCTGTCCCAAATTATCACCCGCTCCCTGGACCGGCGGCGCCTGCAGATGTCGCGGGATGCTTTGGCGGCCCAGGCTTTCACCAGTGTGCTGGCCGCCGCCCCCATCATGAAAGAACTGTTGGAAATGGCAAGCCGGGTGGCAGGCTCTGACTCCACCGTGGTGTTGACCGGAGAAAGCGGCAGTGGCAAGCAGATTGTGTCTGAATTCATCCACGAATCCAGTCCCCGCAAAGATGGTCCCTTTGTGTACGTGAACTGTGTGGCCATCTCTG
>JAOZJV010000605.1 GCA_029935695.1 Candidatus Krumholzibacteriia bacterium
CTGAAACCAAAATCAAGGTCCCCAACCACCGGCGAACATCCGGAAAGAAAGCCCAATAGGCCGCTCTGTTTTCAGCCCCAACCAAATATCCCTGAGGAGCAATCAGGCTGCCAGCGGGGAAAATGAAACTATGGCTGTCATCCTTGAATTTCCAGCCACTGAGATCGATGGCCACATCGGTGGGGTTGAAAATTTCGGCCCAGTCCTGAGTGTCGAAAGTGGAACTCGGGTGGTAGTTGATTTCATTAATCACCAACATGGCCGGGGCCTGGTTGTAAAACAGGGCACCCATATCAGCACGGGTCCCATCCGGGTCCAGTGCGCCGTTCGGGTCGCCACTGTCGATGCAAGGCGATCCTGGCAACAGATTCCAATCAGATTCAAGGGCGTCTGCAAAAAGAGGATCGGCAAAAATGTTTTCGTTGCCCGGAAGCAGCTCACTGTCACAAAGACTGAAGCTGACCACAGCTTCGGAGAGTTCATCCAGCAGGATAGCTTCGGTCTGATTTTCGGCCAGAATGGTGTTGATAATATCAGCCCGGCCACCACCCATCCCCGCGGTTTTTTCATAAAGACTGAAGGTGATATCATTGCCGTAAAAAGTATTCCCTATGCTCTGACAAAAAGAGTTGTCCTTCACCGCAACGCCCAGGTGGCAATCAACAATCACATTGCCCGTCAGCAGCGCCTCGGATCCTTCTCCCATGGAGATGCCCTTGTCCACCGCGCCGACTATGAGGTTGTTGGAAATGGTCAGGGAATCGCAATAGGAGCCCAAATCGATCAGATCATCGCCCCCGCCATCGGCAATGAAACGACAGCCATTGATCAGCCCCCAGTCCAGGGCGTCAAAGTCCAGGGCATCGCCCGTTTGGCCGGTTTTCCAAAAAGTACAGTTTTCCACTCGCGCCCTGCCAATCTGAACCATGAGCGTTTCTTCCAGATTTGTCGGCAGGAAGCTGCAGTCCAGCAGAGTGGCCGCAGCTCTTTCCACGTAAACACTTTGCAGACAATCGTCGAAAGTGACGTTTTCCAGCAATAAGTCAGTGCGATAGGAAGAAATGGCCCCTCGCTGCCAGGGTTCGGGTCCCCGTGAGGCGCCCCTGATGATGGCATTCCTGAATGAAGAAGCAGCGCCGGCATGGTCCAGGCAAATAGCACCCCAACGATCCTGGCCCAGCATGGGTAATATTTGCACCGGTGAATGGACAGAGCCTTCAATTTCCAGACTGCCATGCACAATGATCCGGCAGCCTTCCGCAATATGAACCACACTCTGGACTTCAATGCGCAGCACACTGCCTTCGTTGATGACCATGTCTTCATTGATGAAATAGGGCGAATCAATAACCGTCAGGGTGCGGTCACGATGGATCACCGCCGGCAAAACAGTGCCATTTCTGATTTGGAAGAAGTTGTAGGAATCGTAGCCCTTCATTTCCGGTGAGCCATGGTCGTCGGTGGCCAGAACCTGCCAGAAATACCTGTCCTCCGGCAGAAGCTCAGGCAATGTGAAGGTGGTATCGGTGATGCCGGAATAAGTCTGGGTCTCATCGTCAGGAAAGCCATCATCGGTGCTGTGGCGCACAGTGTAGTAAACCTGATCACCGTTGGGATCAACGGCAGGGCTCCAATGCAGGGGAATGGAATCCTGCAAGGCATAAGGAACTGGTTGCACTTTGAAGGAGCGGGGCGAGTCACTCAACTGCAGAGAAATCTGTTCGATTCTGCCTTCAATGCCCACGGCTTTTTCGTGGGCAATCCGGCTGAGCCAGTCTGCTTCATCGGTCACGTTGTCTGTGATATCGGCCAGCACCGATTCTTCAATGACCGTCTGCAGGCTGTCCATCAAAGGGTAATAGAAATCAGCATTGAAAGTGCCTTCAATGAGGTTGTGCACTTCCTGGGAAAAAGCAGAGAAAGTCGATGGATCAAAAAACCAGCGTTCGGGCAAAGGATTGTCCCGCCAGCCATCAAATGATGTCCGGTGGTATTTATATTCGAGGCCATAGGCGGAAAATGTTTTGTCCACATCCCAGGGGAACATGGACCATTTACCGTTTCCATTGATGTCATGGTACATGTAGTAGTTGTGGTAGTAGGTGCTACCGCTGCCCAGCAGAGCGTTGCAGGCAAAGATGGTGGTCAGTTCATCCATGTCGGTATTTTCCAGGGCCCAGGAGGCAAACTGTCCATCAGGAACCGTGGCCAAATCATCAATCAAATCTTCAAGATCGGTCCAGGGCGCGCTCTCATTGGATTTCTTTTCCCACCGGGTGTAGATGTCCTCGAAGAGGGTCAGACTGGCCCCATCCACCGATGCTTTGTAAAGATTTCCGAGAGGATCAATACCGTTTTCACTCAGGAAAACCTCATCCATATTCTGGATGTTCAGATACAAGCCAAAGTAACCGCCATTAAGATGCAGCCGCGCGTGTTCGGCCTTGAAACAGGGGACTCCCGCCCGGTTGAAAAGTCGGGTGGCCATGATCACCCGCATGTAGGATCCATCATACCATTCGGCATTAAAATTATAGACGTCGTTGCCGTTGGGAAACAGGGCGCCGTCAGTTTTAACTTTCAGGGATTTCTTGGGAAATGTCCGGCTTGAATCACCGCGGATCCGGACCCGGCAGCTGGGCCAGGTCTGCCCATCGATGGTCAA
>JAOZJV010000606.1 GCA_029935695.1 Candidatus Krumholzibacteriia bacterium
GATGAACGAACAGGCCGGACAATTCGAAGGCATGGAGCGGTATGAATGCCGCAAGGCCGTGGTCGCAGCTCTCGATGAGATGGGCCTGCTCGACAAGATTGAGAAAAACACCCACCAGGTGGGGCATCACGATCGTTGTGGGCACGTTATTGAGCCCTATTTGTCCAAACAGTGGTTTCTGCGTATGGATAAACTGGCTGAGCCTGCTGTTTCGGCGGTGCAGGATGGAGAGATATCACTCTTTCCCGAGCGGTGGGTTGGCGTTTATAACAACTGGATGACCAACATCCGCGATTGGTGCATCAGCCGCCAGCTTTGGTGGGGGCACCGCATTCCTGTCTTTTATTGTGATGATTGCGGACACGAAATGGCAGCCTCGTCCACGCCCGCTGCCTGCACCGAGTGCCAAAGTACAAACCTGACCCAGGATAATGACGTGCTGGACACCTGGTTCAGCTCATGGTTGTGGACTTTCTCGCCTTTGGGTTGGCCTGAAAGTGATGAGGACCTGAAAAAGTATCATCCCACTTCGGTGCTGGTCACTGCCGCGGACATCATCTTCTTCTGGGTGGCCCGCATGATCATGGCCAGTTACGAGTTCATGGATGAAAAACCGTTCAGCGAGGTCTTGTTCACGGGTATTGTCCGGGATGAAAAAGGCCAGAAGATGAGCAAATCTCTGGGCAACAGCCCCGATCCCATCGATATCATCGACAATTACGGGGCGGATGCCCTGCGTTGCAGCCTGGTGATGCTCACGCCCACGGGCCAGGATATTTTCTTCAGCGAAACCACTCTTGAAGTGGGCCGCAACTTCTGCAACAAGATTTTCCAGGCCACCAAACTGGTGCTGACCATGTGGGACGAAGCTGGTTTGCCCCAGGAAGCAACTGAGGACACCAAAGCACCTCGCACTCTGGATCTGGCCACTTTGGGCCAGGCAGCGGATTGGGAGCAGGAGCCTGCCCGTTTGTTCAACGAACTGTGGGATGGTATTTTCGGTGGCCAGCCTCCGGTGGAAATCGCTGATGATGATCTGACCCTTGAAGATCGCTGGATTTTGAGCCAACTGATCAAAACAGTGAGTGAAGCCGGGTCCAATATGGACCGGCGGCGCCTGAACGATGCGGCCTACTGCGTCTTCAACTTCTTCCGTCATGAATATTGTGACTGGTATCTTGAAGCCATCAAGCCCAGGCTGAGGGATGAAGCCAACCAGGGGGTTGCCCTGAGTGTGGCAGTGCTGAATTTGGCTGTCAGTTACAAACTTTTGCATCCTGTGATGCCGTTCATCACCGAAGAGCTGTGGAGTTGGTTGCCGCCGAGCCGGGGCTATCTGATGACCTCATCCTTCCCTGTGATGGAAAAGGACGCTCCTTTTGCCACCGAGTTCGCCAATTTCGAGCAGGTGAAGGAAATCGTCAATGTCGTGCGCAACGTGCGCAATGAGCTGGGTGTGCCGCCCGGAAAAAGAGGCTTGGCGATCCTGCGGGTCAGTGATGAAAGCCGGGTAGCTGGTTTGCAGAGTATCTGCGCATTGACCTCCCTGTTGGCCAAAATGGAAAAAGTGGAAGTGGTTTGTGGTGGTGAGGACCCATCACCTGCTGGTGTGGGGGTGGCCGGCACCATCGAAATATTCCTGCCCATGAAAGGGCTTGTGGATCTGGAGAAGGAAAAAGCCCGTCTGGAAAAAGAGCTGGCCAAACTGGAGGGTTGGATGAAAGGTTGCCGGGCTAAGCTCGCCAACAAAAAATTCACTGACAACGCTCCGGATCATGTGGTGCAGCAGCAGAAGGATTTGCTGACTGAAAATGAAAACAAGGCCGCCACCCTGGTGCAGCGGCTTAAGGCCCTGGACAGCTGACAGCGGGAGGATCCCATGACCAGCAATGAAAACAACCTGACTCCTGGAGAAATGCTGATCGCTGCCCGCGAAAAAGCCTCTCTGAGTTTAGAAGAAGTAGCCGAAAAAACACGGATTGCCGCGAATATGCTGCGCGCCATCGAACTGGATGAGTACCACAAGGTTTCAGGCGATCTGTATGTGAAAAGCTTTCTGCGCTCCTACGCCGATGCCGTGGAGCTGGATCCTGAAGAGCTGATCAATCTGTACCTGATCTACACCGGGGCAGTCAGCACTGAAGGCGACGGAAGCCAGCCAGCCGGATGGGATGAGCAGGATGTGAAGATCACCAAGGTGGGCTTACCCTGGTTCAGGATTGCCATGGTGGTTTTGGCCATAGCAGGCGGCTCTTTCCTGTATTACTGGGTGTCTGGATTGATGTCTTCGGATCCGGTGGCAGAAAAAAGCGAACCACCCAGAGAGATCGTTCAGCAGCAGCCACCCTCCACAGTATTCCAAGATTCTGTCACGACAATTTCCACTACAGGAGACACCCTGTCCCTGGGTTGGCAAATGGAAAAAAATGATGAAAAGGCAGTTGAGGATGTTAAACCTGCGCCACCACCGGGCAGTGGCAAGTTACATTTGCCCCAGGCATTGGATGGAAATTCCCAAATGAGTTTTGCCGGGGGACACCAGTGGTCCTATGTCGTGCGCCTGATCAGTGAAGAATCGGGAGATTTTGCCATCAAAAGGGATGCTGAATCTGCCTTTAAGACAGCCGATTTTCCTCCCAACCTGGCCGAAGCAAAGCCCCTTCC
>JAOZJV010000607.1 GCA_029935695.1 Candidatus Krumholzibacteriia bacterium
GTTTTTTTTGTCAGGTAAGCGATTACCTTTTTTTAGACTCAGAATATCGCCAACTTATTTAACTGCACCACTTTTTGAAAAAGGACATTAACGATCGCCTATGTCCTTCCAATATTTACCTTTACCCCCGGTTTGAAACCCCAGTATTTTACTCTGCGTTATTGACTTAATTCCATGTGCAGCAAATTCTTCGGCGCATGGATTCCAGCAATACCAGACTGAAAGAGGTTTGAAATGTCTCTAACTCGTCGTGAATTTATCAAAAGGGCGGCTGCGGTCAGTGCTGCGGGTGCTATTGGGATGAACATCCCTGAAACAGCCCTGGCCCAGGTTGCCGATGCTGAAAAAGGCTGGAAGTGGGACAAAGGCGTGTGCCGTTTCTGCGGCACCGGCTGCGGCCTCATGCTGGCCACCAGGAATGACAAGATTGTTGCCGTCAAGGGAGATCCGGCAGCTCCAGTCAACCGTGGTCTTAATTGTATCAAAGGTTATTTCAACGCCAAAATCATGTATGGCAAGGATCGCCTGACTCAGCCCCTTCTGCGGGTTAACGCCCAGGGTGAATTTGACAAGCAGGGTAAGTTCAAACCCGTTTCCTGGGACAAGGCCTTCGATGTGATGGCCGATAAATTTAAAGAAGCATACAATGAGCTGGGACCCACTGGCATTGGTGTATTTGGCTCCGGTCAGTACACTATCCAGGAAGGCTACGCCATGGCCAAGCTGGTCAAGGGTGGCTTCCGCAGTAACAACATCGACCCCAACGCCCGGCATTGCATGGCCAGTGCGGTGGTGGGCTTCATCCAGACCTTTGGCATCGATGAACCCTCGGGAAATTACGATGACATCGAGTACACTGACACCGCTGTGCTCTGGGGCGCGAACATGGCCGAAATGCACCCCATCCTGTGGTCTCGAATTACGGACCGCAAGCTGTCGAACCCTGACCGGGTCAAGCTGATCAATCTTTCGGTTTACAAGAACCGCTGTTCGAATCTGTCTGATATGGAAATTATTTTCAAACCCCAGACCGACCTGGCCATCTGGAACTACATTGCCAGGGAAATCGTCTACAACCATCCCGAAGCCATCGACCAGGAATTTGTGGATAAATACACGGTGTACGCCACAGGAAAAACAGATGTGGGTTACGGCATGCGCAGCAACCCCAATCATCCCAAGTATCCTGAAATTGAACGCGACACCATGGCCAAGCAGGTCTCTAAAGTGCTGAGTGAGGCAGAGGGCAAAACCCTGGCTTACCTGGGCTACAAGGCCGGCGATACCATGGAAATGAAGAACGCAGCCGGCGCTGCCAAGCACTGGATCATTGGTTCCGATGATTTCAAGAAGGGACTTGAGCCCTACACCCTGGACTTCGTAGCCGACCTGGCCAAGGGCGACCCCGACGAAGACATTGAAGAGTTCAAAGCCAAGTTGCAGATGCTTGCCGATCTGTACATTGAAAAAGGCCGCAAGGTTGTCAGCTACTGGACCATGGGCATGAACCAGCACACCCGGGGCAGCTGGACCAACGAGATGGCCTACAGTGTGCATCTTCTGTTGGGCAAGCAGGCTCAGCCCGGCAATGGAGCCTTCAGTCTGACAGGCCAGCCCAGTGCCTGCGGGACCGCTCGTGAAGTGGGAACTTTTGCCCACCGTCTGCCTGCCGATCTGGTGGTCAAAAATCCCAAGCACCGCGCGTTTACCGAGAAAATCTGGAAGCTGCCTGCCAAAACCCTGAATGGCAAACCCGGCAGTCATTACACCAAACTTCTGCGGGATATCGAGGATGGCAAAATCAAGTGGTCCTGGGTGCAGGTCTGCAATCCCTGGCAGAATACGGCCAACGCCAACCACTGGATCAAGGCTGCCCGTGAGATGGACAACTTTATCGTCTGCTCGGACGTTTATCCCACCATCTCTGCCAAGGTGGCCGATCTGATTCTGCCCAGTGCCATGATTTTTGAAAAGTGGGGGGCCTACGGCAACGCCGAGCGCCGCACCCAGCACTGGAAACAGTTCGTCACTCCGGTGGGCGACTCCATGCCCGACATCTGGCAGGCCTTCGAGTTTGCCAAGCGCATCAGCCTGAAGGAAGTCTGGGGTGAAAAGGTTATCAACCCCGATCTGACCCTGCCATCGGTGCTGGATGAAGCCCGCGCCATGGGCTACAAGGATGACGACACCCTCTTCGACGTGCTTTTCAACAATGAAGAAGCGCACAGCTACGCCTGGCCCGATCCCATTGGCACCGGCACCCTGAACACCATGGCCGAAGGCGACAAACGCAAGGTTGCCGGCTTCGAAGGCTATGGCTACTTCGTGCACAAGTACCTGTGGGAAGAATACCGCAAGTTTGGTGTGGGCCACATGCATGACCTGGCCGACTTCGACACCTATCACAAGGTGCGCGGATTGAAATGGCCTGTGATATGCTGCAGACACGTTACGACGAACTGGATTATATGATCAAAAAACAGATGCGCCGTGAGATAGTCGAGACAGTCGATCTCCAAAGTCTGATCGAACAGCGTATCGCTTTTTTAAGCGAGTTGTACGGCCATGCCGAATTTGAGTTGGCTTTAGAAGCAATTAGCCTAAAAATGGATAAAATGGGCTTTTCAAAAGTGATAGACAATCTCATCGACAACGCCGTCAAGT
>JAOZJV010000086.1 GCA_029935695.1 Candidatus Krumholzibacteriia bacterium
ACACACCTTTTGCCAACCCCGCTGATGAACGCATCAAAACTATTTTTTCAGACATGAAGCGCATCGCCGTGGTGGGAATCAGCGCCAGGGAAGACCGGGCCAGCCATGGCATCGCCCGCTTCCTGGTGGGCCAGGGTTTTGATGTGGTGGGCGTTAACCCCGTCCTGAAAGAGCCTGTCCTGGGTTTGGAAATCTACCCTACTCTCAAGGATGTTCCCGGAACTGTTGATGTGGTCAATATTTTCCGGCGCAGCGATCAGGTGGGCCCCATCGTCGAAGCCGCCATTGATCGTGGTGACAAATGTGTCTGGCTGCAGGAGCAGGTTGTCAATCCCGAAGCAGCGGCGGCGGCCCAATCCGCCGGCCTCGATGTGCTGATGGATGTTTGTCTTTACAAGGAATGGCTGCGCCTCAAATGACCGACATAAAGCTCTCCGATTCCTGTAATCTCGTCACCGGAGCCCTGGGTTTTGTGGGCTGCCACCTGACCCGCAGCCTGCTTCTGGCAGGGATCAATGTGGTAGGTATTGGCAAACACCAAAAGGGCGCTGCCCTGCCCCCCACCGTGGGAGAATTCCAACTGCAGGACGGGGATCCTGATTTGGAAGGGTCTGTGCGCTTCAAAGGTCCCGCCGGTTCTTTTCTTTACCTGCCCCTGGATCTGGAACATGCCGCCCCCATCAAAGATCTGGTGGCTGCAATCAAGCCGGTGATGATTTATCACCTGGCCGCCCAGAGTTCAGCAGCTTTCAGCTTTGAAAATCCTGGTGAAACGTTTCAAAGCAATGTGATCGGGACCTTGAACCTGCTGGAAGCGGTGCGGGCCCTGCCCCAAACCAGCCATCCGGTGGTCCTGTCGGTGGGATCCTGTGAGGAATATGGCCCCCAGGATCCCTCCGCCTACCCCCTGAAGGAAGATGCACCTCTGAATCCCCTGAGCCCCTACGCCGTCAGCAAGGTCAGCCAAACCCTTCTGTGCCGGCAATATGTGCGGGCCTGGGACCTGCCCATCATCCCTGTCAGGGCGTTCAGCCACACGGGCCCGGGTCAGGATTCCCGATTTGTTTTTCCCTCCTTTGCCCGGCAGATTGCTGCCGCCGAAGCAGGAAAAGGCCCCACAGAGATCCTCACAGGGGATTTATCGGTGGTTCGGGACTTCCTGCATGTGAAAGATGTAACCACCGCCTACCGCGCCCTGACGAAGGAAGGAACTCCCGGTGAAATTTATAATGTAAGTTCCGGTCAATCGTTGACGATACATCAGGGACTGGAGATAATGGTCGGCATGGCCAAGTGCAATATCACGGTCAGGCAGGATCCCGCCCTTATGCGACCTGCCGATACACCGGTCATGCTGGGAGATAATTCAAAACTTTGTTTGGAAACAGGCTGGCAGCCCGAATGGGATCTGGCCTACACATTGGCAAGCCTCCTGGAAGAGGCCCGCAAGGAGTTATCATGATTAGGGTTTGTATGGTCGGTACTGGTTATGTGGGATTGGTTTCAGGTGCCTGCATGGCTGATTTTGGTCATCACGTCACCTGCGTGGACATCAACCAGAAACGGATCGATGGCCTTCTGGAAGGCATCATTCCTTTTTACGAACCAGGCCTGGACCGGTTGGTCCTGAAAAACGTGGAAGAAGAACGCTTGTTCTTCACCACCAAACTTGCCGAAGGCATTAAGGATGCGGACATCGTCATGATTGCCGTGCAAACGCCCATGTCCGAATCCGGCGAGGCTGATCTGCAGTACGTCATGAACGTGGGCACGGAAATCGGCCAGCTGATGACTGACTACAAAGTCATCGTCACCAAGAGCACCGTGCCGGTGGGCACGGCCCGGAATTTGAAAAAAGTGATCGAAGCCGCCCAGGCCACACCGGTGCCCTTTGACCTGGCCAGCAATCCAGAGTTCCTCCGGGAAGGCTCCAGCATTGAAGACTTCATGCGCCCGGACCGGGTTGTCATTGGCGCGGAGACTGAGCGCAGCGAAGAATTGCTGCGGGAAATCTACCGTCCCCTGTTCCTGCTCGATACGCCCATTGTCAAGACCGGCATCGAAACCGCTGAACTGATCAAATACGCCAGCAACAGTTTCCTGGCCGTGAAAATCAGCTTCATCAACGAAATGGCCCGGCTGGCGGAGAACGTCGGAGCCGACATTTCAGATGTGGCCAAAAGCATGGGGCTGGACAAACGCATCGGCTCGAAATTTCTGCATGCGGGGTTGGGATTTGGCGGCAGCTGTCTGCCCAAGGACACCAACGCCATCGTGCACATCGCTGAAGAAGCCGGCACCGAAATGACTATCGTCAAGGCCGCCATTGGCGTCAATGCGAACCTTCCCGGGACGGCCATCGCCAAAGCCGAAGAAATGGTCGGCGATCTCAAGGGCAAGACCGTTGCTCTGCTGGGACTGGCTTTCAAGCCCAACACCGACGACATCCGCAGCGCCCCGGCCCTGGATATTGTGCGTCTGCTGAATGAAAAAGGTGCTGTCGTGCGGGGGCACGATCCCGCCGCCATGGACAATTTCAAGCTCTTCCACGACGACCTGACTTACTGCAAATCTCCTTATGATACCTGCGAGAATGCAGACTTGTGCATCCTGGTCACTGAGTGGAACCAATACCGCATGCTGGACTTTGCCTGGCTCAAGGAAACCATGGCAGGAAATGCTTTCCTTGACTGCCGAAACGTGTATGATCGAGATCATCTGGAAAAATCCGGATTCAAGTACGATTGTTTCGGGCGAGCCGACCAGAAGACCGTCTAAAGGCGGAGGGCTCAATCCCAAGCATTTCGGTTGATAACTTCTGTGGGGGAATCAGGCAATGATTCCCCCACAGAATTAAAAAAGAGGATGGAATGAGCCACTCCAGTGCCAAAAGAATCGGTCGTTACGACCTCGTCACTCCCATGATGCCCTGCAAAGATGAAATCGTGGAGAAGTTCGAAAAATTTCTTGTATCCGGACACTACATTCTGGGTAAGGAAGTAGACTCTCTGGAAAAGGACCTGGCCCAGCAATGCGGCGTCAGCGAAGGTGTGGGCGTGGCCTCGGGCAGCAGCGCCCTCTTTCTGGCTTTGGCCATGGCCGGGGTGCGGCCTCGTGATGAGGTCATCACCACTCCCTATACTTTTGATGCCACCATCGAAGCCATCATTCTGCTGGATGCCGTTCCCGTTCTGGTGGACATCCTGCCTGGTGATTTGAACATCGATCCCGATGCCATCGAAGCAGCCATCACCGACAAGACCCGGGCCATCATGCCGGTGCCTATCTTCGGCGCTCCCTGCGACATGGATCCCATCAACGCCATTGCCGAAAAACACGGTCTGCAGGTGGTTGTGGACATGGCCCAGGGTTTCGGAACCCTTTATAAGGGCCAACCCATGGGCTCTTTCGGACGCATGAGCACCCTCAGTTTTTATCCCACCAAGAATCTGCCCGGTATTGGGGACGGCGGCATGGTGCTGTGCCAGAACCCCGAAGACGCCGAACGCATCCGAAAAATCCGGGGCCACCAGGCCGTGCGCATGAACGATCATCTGTACACCGGTTGGAACAGCCGGCTGGATGAAGTGCAGGCCATGGTCCTGAATGTCCGGCTGGCCCGTTTTGCTGAAGAGCAGCGCGACCGCAACCGGGTGGGCGAAATTTACGACAGCTATATTCCTGCTGCCAACCGTCTGCAGGACCCGAATCCCGGCGAGGGCAACCACGTCACGTACCATCAGTACTGGGTGCGCACCGCCCGGCGTGCTGAGCTGCAAAAAATTCTGAACAACAGTGGGGTCGATACGGCAATCTATTATGACCCGCCCATGAACCACCATGAACTGGCGGAATACTGCCGTGAAGGCGGACCCATGACCGAGGCCGAGCGCGCTGGCCGGGAAATTTTGATTCTTCCCATCCATGCGGCTCTTCCCTTTGAGGACGCCCACAAAGTGGGTAAAATCGTGGGTGATTTCCTGGCCACGGAAGCAGCCACTGCTGAATCTTGAAGTGAATTTTAAAGTGAATCCTGAGAAGAGGTCGATTGTGAAAGCACGGGTCTTGAGTTTCGGAAGCCTGTCGTCATCACTGGTCAGAAGCCAGACCCAGTCTTTCATTGATCTGGTTCACCGGGAAATTCCCCGTCTGAACTGCCAGCTCACCGTGCTGCCTTCGCCCCAGAACGAAGAAGACTACGAAAACGAGGTATTCACCGCCGTCAGTGCTGCTGAGGTGCAATTCCTGGCCAACTTGATCACCAGCAACCAGGTTCATGCCGTGGTGATGGAAGTGGCTGACCTGCCCCTGACACCCCCCGAGGGCCTGGACATTCTCTGCGCTCCCCCCCGTTTCACACCTTTTGATGCCTATCTGAATCGCCAGGGGCACATCATGGATGAAATGGATCCCGGCAGCCGGGTTGGGGTGCTGTCCAACCGCTCCAAATCTCAGATGAAGCACCTGTGGCCCGACATCAACTTCCAGATCATGCATGGTGGTGTGGACAAGGCCATGGAAACACACATGCGCCACAGCGAGATTGACGGGTTGGTGCTGCCGGCTGCTGCCACCGAGCATCTGGGTATTCAGGGTATTGTGGCGGAAATTTATGAACCTGGCTTTATCCTTCCCGGTCCCGGGCAGGGTTCGCTGGTGGTCATGGGCCGCACCAACGACGAGCAGACCCGCAAGGACCTGGCTCCTTTGCACTGTCCTGCCACCCTGGTGGAAATCCAGGCCGAAATGGCCTTCCGTCGCCATATGATCTCAGATCAGGATCTTCCTGTGGGTGTTCTGGCCCGGGTCACTGGTAATGAAGTTGTTATTGAAGGGTCAACCGGAGCGTGCATCAACCGCACCATGGTCAATGGCCCCTTGAACCAGTACGACGAAATTGGTGCCGGACTTGCCATGCAACTGATGAGCAGCGGCGAGGCACTGGCTGATCTGCTGGAAGCGGAATTCCCCGACGGTCTGCCCCCGGAAGATGAAGAATTCGCTGGGGAATCAAATTTTGAAAAGGAATTTGAAGATAAAGACGAGCCGGACGAACTGGACGCTGAGATTGCCGCCCTGGACGAGACGGATGATTTCCTTGATCCCGATGAATACCGCGCCTAATCGCCCGATAATTCCCTGACAATGGCCGCCGCCGTGAATGGATCCCGCATCTGGGCCGTGCCCACCTGAACAGCCACAGCCCCGAGAGCGAAGAACTTCATGGCATCTTCAGCTGTGCTGATGCCGCCCACAGCCACCACCGGCACATCAGCCTTGCTCATGATTTCATCCACCTTGGCCAAAGCTATGGGCAGAATCCCCGGACCGGAATAACCGCCAAAACGCCTGGGCAGAACCGGCCTACCCGTGCTGAGATCCACCTCCAGGCCCACCACTGTGTTGATGGCGCTGACTGCGTCGGCACCAGCGTTTCCGGCAGCGGCCGCCAGGGTCGCGATATCAGCCACGTTGGGAGTCAGCTTGACCAGCAGAGCCCGGTCAGGAAGCTGGGCCCGTGCCATGGCCACACAGGCAGCCACGGTTGCGGGATCCCGCCCAAAATCGTGTCCACCTTCGGCCACGTTGGGGCAGCTGAGATTAACTTCCACTCCATGCCAATGCTTGAACCCGGCCGCTTTTTCCTGGAGACGCTGGGTCATTTCACTGAATTCTTCCACAACGGTGGCCGCCAGACTGACCACAGTGGGCACTTCCAACTCTTCCAGACGGGGCAGGACTTCACTCAAAAAAGCCCCCAGCCCCACATTCTCCAGGCCAATGCTGTTGATGGCCCCGGTGGGCAATTCACAAAGACGGGGCATGGGATTGCCTGATCGGGGTTGCGGAGTGACTGTTTTGGTAACCACGGCCCCCAGGCCTGTGTAGGGTGACTGAAAACCGGGAGCCTTCATGTCATGACCGCTCAGGCCATAGGAGAAGCAACCGCTGGCGGTCCATATCCGTCCGGGGAAAAGACGGGGACCCAGTTGAAAACTGTCATCGGCGCGAAGGGTAAACCATTGGGGAAGTGACACCGTAAATTCCTTTTTCTTTTAAGGCCTTAACCAACGATTTCAAAATCACGCTGACCATAGCGGGACCAGTCGATACTTTCGGCCCTGAAGACAGGACCTTCCTGGCAACAGGTGGCGTTGCGCCAGCCTTCGCTTCCCGAAAGATCCAGCACTGGCACCACGCATCCTTTGCAGGCTCCGTATCCGCAACCCATGTGCTCTTCCAGGGAGACCAGGCATTGCCACCGGCGGCTGCTGGCCAGATCAGCCACTGCTCTGAGCAGCGGGATGGGACCGCAGGCCATAATCAGACGGGGTGTATCATCATCAGCAGGGATTTCCCGGGCCACCAGGTCAGGCACCAGGCCTTGCCAGGCCTGCTTTCCAGCAGGCACGTGTTTGTCTGAATCGACACTGACATGCCAGCGTTCATCCAGCAGAGTCCAGGGCACATCGGCCCCATCGCGGGCGCCAAAAAAACCTGCGTCCGAAGCGCGGCCATGCTTTTTCAGCCAGGCCCACACCGGAGGAAGTCCCACGCCGCCACCCACCAGAATCACCGGACGGTTGTCTTCCGGAATTCCGAAAGGCTGGCCCAAAGGGCCCAGAAAAGTCAGCTCGCCTCCCGGCTGCATCAACTCCAGCGCCCGGGTGCCCCGGCCCACAACCCGGTAAAGCAAAGAAACAACATGATCCTGGATATTCAGGATAGAGAAAGGACGGCTGAACACAAAGGCTCCGGGTCCGGGCAAATTGATCATGGCAAATTGGCCGGGTTCGAAATCCTGTTTCTGCTCCAACTCCAGATCAAGGCGGATGAGGCCCGATGAAACTCGGTCATTGTTCAAGACACGAGCCCCACAACGCAGAGCGGCATCAGTGGATGGATTGGTCATGGTAATTTCCCCGGGATAAATCAAAGTTAGCGCAGATCGTATCCACCATCGTCGTCTTTTTCTTTTTCTTTTTTCTCTTCAACAGTTTCCTCTGCGGATGCTTTTTCTTCAACAACTGTTTCGTCCGGTTCATCCACGAGAAATTCTCCACCACCGGAAAAACTGGTGTCCGGGCGATCGGTCTTGAGCAAACCTTCGGCTTCCAGTTGGTCGTCCATGGCTTCAATCTCGGCAGCGTCCTGCATGACTTTCTGGCGTTCAGCTTCCAGACGAAGTTGCGCCGCGGCCATGGCTCCTTCGGGTGGATTATAGACCAGATTGTCCCGCCGGGAAAGATAGACCATGCGGCGGCGGACACCCTGGTATTCGTTGCGCCGGCCAGGGCGGGCTGCTCCTGCAGTCAACGATGACTTTTGCAACTCTTCCAGTTCTTCGGGACTGAGACTGGCCAGATAAGTGGCCTGGGTGCTGTCCTGCTGAGCCAGCAGATAACCGAGAAGATCACCTTCGGCTCCCATTCTCATTTCAAAAGCCTGGGGACTGTCCGGATACTGTTCTTCCAGGAGAGCCCCAAAATAATCTGCTGAATCTGGTTGATCCAGATAATCACGGTACACAATCACCGCTCCGTACAAACCCCGGGGCGCCAGCAGGCTGTCTGCCGCCGAGTCCAGTCCGGCTTCCCGGAACAACAAGCCGGCTTCGGCAGGCCGGTTGAAACCAAAAAGCAGAGCATTGGCCTGCAGAAGTTTGAGACGAGGCACTCTTTCGGGGCGGGCATCGGGCAACGCCGTTTCAGCGGCCAGATAATCTTTCAGGTTCTGATCCAGAATTCGGGTCCGGTTGTAATCGTCCAGTTCATCGCGGCCCCGAACAGCAATGGCAAACTGGGTGGCGGCATCTTCAAGTTCTCCGCGCTCCAGATACAAATACCCCAGAATATCGGCGGCCCGGGCCTTGACCACAGGGTTGTTCCATTCCTCGGGCATGCTCTCGATCAGCGGGGCTGCTTCATCGCCACGGCCCTGGGCCACCAGATTTTCAGCTCCGACCAGAACCACTTCCCCATCGGAATTGTAAATGGTGGCCTCGTCCTCCAGGCCCTTCAGAAGCAGATCCACCACTTCAAAATCCCCCAGGTGCACATGAACCCTGGCGCGCAACAGACGGGCCCGGAAACCCAGCTCGGCGCTGGATGTATTATGGTCTACAGTCTGCAGAACAACACTGGCATCCTCATACCTTACCAGTTCCCAGTAGCATTCCGCCAACTTGAGCCCGATGCGATCCATCTCGCCATCATCGGGGAAATTATCCATGTATTTCTGGTAGTTCGTGGCCGCCGCTTCCCAGTCTTCCAGGACGTAGGAGTTATCACCACTGACCTTCAGGGTTTCGCTTTGGAACTTACTGTCAGGATACTGGGTGGCCAGCTTGTCCAGATACTCCTGGCTTCGGTCCAGGGCTCCAATCATCAGGTAACTGAGGGCCTGCAGATACAGAGCCTCTTCGTTGTACTCGGTGGCGGGAAAATTCAGGAAGAGCAGGTCCAATTTCTGGATGGCCTGCCGGTACGACGACAACCGACTGTGGGCCTTGGCCTGGAGAAAGAGAGCATCGTCTGTCAGGCTGTGTCCGGGGTATTCGTCCAGCACCTTTTGAGCTTTTTTGATGGCTTCGAGGTAATTGGATTTTTGGGCGCCCGTTGGTTCGGGCGGATCCTCGTGCTTGCGGATGGCTTCATCACGGACGTGTTCAGCCTCATCAAAAGATTTCTTGGCGTTGTAATAGGTGTTGTATTTGGCACATCCGGCCCCGAAAAACAAGATAAGAACAAGCCCCAGCCAGACAACCACCAGGGAGCTGGGTTGCCGGTTCGGCCCGAGGCCAAGGGATTTGCTCTTTCGAAAATACAAAAATCTACCTGTTCTGCCGAAATCATCTGGGGGATTACTCTAATTCAGTGAGCAAAATCCATTCCCGTTCAGGAGCCTTCCGGATGCCAGGTCAGACGGCCCCGCAAGAAAGTGGCGACCACCTTTCCGGTCAACGTATCTCCAATGTAGGACGAGTTTCGGCTGCGGGACTGGAATCCGTCGGCCTCAACCACCCATTGCCGGCTGGGATCAAAGAGGACAAAATCGGCGGCTAATCCTTCGTCCAACTGGCCACCCGGCAGATTCAGGGCTTTGGCCGGCTGGCTGGTCATGCAATCGATCAACTGTCCCAGATCAAGCACTCCGGTTTTCACAAGATAAGTGATACCCACGCTCAACGCCGTTTCCAGACCGATGACCCCAAAAGGAGCCTGGTCGAACTGGTACTCCTTCTCGGTCACGGTGTGAGGCGCATGATCGGTGGCGATGCAATCGATGGTTCCGTCGGCCAAACCTTCAGCGATGGCGTTGATGTCATCCTGCTCCCGCAAGGGCGGATTCATTTTAAACAGGGGGGAAAAACCCCGACATTTGCCGTGGTCCAGACTGAAGTGATGGGGAGTGGCTTCGGCGGTCACCCTGATACCCTCATTTTTGGCCCGGCGGATGATCTCAACCGCTCCCTTGGTCGAAACATGGCACACATGCAGATGGCCACCGGTGCTGCGGGCTAATTCGATATCCCGGAAGATGGCAGAATCTTCACCGGCGCGCGCCATGCCGCCCATTCCCAGACGGCTCGACCAATAACCTCCGTGCATGACACCATTGCCCACAATGGATTTATCTTCGGCGTGAGTAAGGATGGGCACACCCAATTCCCGGGTGTATTTCAAAGCATTGCTCATGAGGCCCCCGCTGCTGACAGGATCGCCGTCGTCGGTGAACCCCACGGCTCCGGCTGAAATCATGTCGGCAAACTCAGTCATGGCCTCGCCCTTGCGCTCGTGGCTGATGGCCCCGGCCGGATACACCATGCACAGTCCTGTTTCCCTGGCCCGGTCAATCTGGTAGCGCACCATGCCGGCGTTGTCGATGGCCGGCGAGGTGTTGGGCATGGTCACCACACCGGTGAATCCACCGGCAGCGGCGG
>JAOZJV010000087.1 GCA_029935695.1 Candidatus Krumholzibacteriia bacterium
AGACCGCCTGGCTGAAAGCGAACTACGCGGTCGAGTTCCTTGCCGCCTCAATGACGCTGGACAGCGGAAACACCGACAAGTTGAGTGATTTCCGGCGCGATGCAATACGTCTGGGTATCGAGGTTGCGCGGCCCTCGATCAACCAGTCGGGCGCTGTTTTCGAAGTGCGTGAGGAGCGAATAATCTACGCCATGTCCGCCATCAAGGAACAGTCTCAAGTTGAGGGCAAACCCGTCAGTGATTATGTGGGCGGCCTGATCAGCGACATTGAAATGCCGCAAATGGATGGGCTGGCCCTTTGCAAGAACATCAAAGAGACTATGAACATCAAAGACCTGCCTGTGATCATGTTCTCTTCGTTGATCAACGAACAAATTGCCCGCAAATGTGAAGATGTGGGTTCCGATGCCTACATCACCAAGCCCCAGTTCAGGGAATTGGTGGAATTGCTGGATCAGTTTGTTTTGAAGATTGAACCACAAAAGGTTTAACAAAGACCCGGCGCAGACATTTTCAGCTCCCGGACCTCATGTCCGGGAGCTTTTTTCATTTTCCCTTGAATAAAACACTCCTGCATTGGTTAAATAGACGTTGGCAATCCCGCCGACAACCTGCAAGCCAAGGAGCACGCCATGAGTTTCAATCCGCTGCTGATCTGGTTCCTGATCGGCCTGGCCCTGGTGCTGTCCGAATTTATGGTTCCCGGTGTCATCCTGGTCTTTTTTGGCATGGGCGCCTGGACCGCGGCAGTGACGTCCTGGCTCGGGCTGACGGCCGGTTGGACATCACAACTGCTGGTGTTCGCCATCAGCTCCATCATCTACCTGGTGCTTTTGCGCCGGTGGTTTCAGGCCCGGTTCATGGGCTTTGAAGGAGACCGCCAGGACCCCAGCAGCAACATTGATGAATTCCAGGGACAGATAGTGACCGTCACCGAAGACATCAACCCTGAAACCGGAAGCGGCAAGGTGGAGTTCAAGGGTGCCGCCTGGTCCGCCCGCAGCGAGACGCTTATCACGACCGAACACCGTGCCCGGGTCATTGGGGTGGACAGCATCACCCTTCTGGTTGAGCCGGAATAAATATTCCACTGCCATCGAAAAGATGGTTTTTGAAGGAGGATCGAGATGGTTGGAACAATTATCGCCACAGGCCTTGCAATCCTGGTCATCATCACGCTGATGAACACTGCGCGCATCGTGCCCCAGAAGACCGCTGTCATTGTTGAACGGCTGGGAAAATATTCGCGCACCCTGAACGCCGGCTTTCACATTCTGACCCCTTTCCTGGACCGGGTTTCCTACAAGCATTCCCTGAAGGAAGTGGCCGTGGATGTGCCGCCTCAGATGTGTATCACCAGAGATAATATTGCCGTGGAAGTCGATGGTGTGCTTTACCTGCAGGTGACCGATCCGGTGAAAGCCAGTTACGGTATTGAGAATTTCCTCTTTGCCTCATCCCAGCTTTCCCAAACCACCATGCGTTCGGAGATTGGTAAGCTGGAGCTGGACCGGACCTTTGAGGAACGCGATCAGATCAACACCGCCATCATCGCCGCGGTGGACAAGGCGTCAGATCCCTGGGGTGTGAAGATCACCCGTTATGAGATCAAGAATATTCATCCGCCCCAGACCGTGCGCGATGCCCTGGAAAAACAGATGCGGGCCGAGCGGGAAAAACGGGCAGCCATTGCCCTTTCCGAAGGTGAACGCCAGAGCGTCATCAACATTGCCGAAGGTTCCAAGCAGGAAGCTATCATGACTTCCGAGGGTGAGAAGATGAAGCAGATCAACGAAGCCGAAGGTAAGGCCCAGGAGATCACCCTTGTCGCCACTGCCACAGCTGCTGGTATCCGCTCCATTGCCGAGGCCATTCAAATGCCCGGTGGTGAAGACGCTGTGAACCTGCGGGTGGCCGAGCAGTACATCAAGGAATTTGGCAAGCTGGCCAAGGAAGGCAATACCATGATCATTCCCTCAAACCTGAGCGAGGTGGGCGGCATGGTGGCGGCGGCGACCAGTTTGATCAAGAAGACTACCTGATATTCATCCCCCGACAAAAAAGCCCCGGCTGATCCTGTGATCGGCCGGGGCTTTTCTTTTCAGATTAATTATGGTGTGCAGGCCTTCTGTAAATCAGCCACTGTCACGCCTTGATATTCCACATAATCGGCCGGTTCACGATCAGTAATGCCCTGGGGAATGTTGTCCTGCAGGCGCTCCCAGGCATCCTCATCCAAACCATCGATAAAGTCGGCAAACCCGGACTCTGCAGGCGTCGCTTCCAGGTAGTGCCGGTACATGCCCACCATGGCTTTGAGCATAGGCAAGTAAGGCTGAATATCGGTGGTGGTGGAAAGGGCGTCGCTGTCAATCCAGGCCACCCCGATCTGGTCGATGCTTGCCGGGCGCCTCAACCTGGTTTTGATCAGCAGCTCGATATCGAAGGCGAACTTCTTCTCCAGCATCTGGGGCACAATAGCCCGCACCGTCGAGGCCCTGAATCCTTTGAACCCGCACTGGGTGTCGATGATTTCGGGGATGATGGCAATGATGCGTTTCCACAAATAAATGAAGAGTTTGCCCCGGGTGTTGCGGGATCCTTTTTTGATGACCACGGATTCGGGCATGCGCCGGGAGCCGATGGCCGCGTCCATCCCACCAAGCAAAATGCGGTCCATGAGCAGGCCCGACTGTCCCAGATGAGTGGATAAATCGGCGTCGGTAAAGACCACCACGTGGTTAGTTTTATCCTGCTGGGCGGCCGTCCACATGCCCAGCTCCACCGAGCCGCCTTTCATGCTCTCGGAAGTTTTTTCAAGGGGCGAGACCACGGCCAACCCCTGCGTGATGGCCTCTTCCAGAAACAGAACCTTGACCCTGTCTCCCAAACCATCTTCATCAATAATCTGCTGGGCGATGCGGCCACTGCCTTCGGGACAACCATCATCCACAGCGAACAGATCCCAGGTCAAATCGTCCCGGCCTGCAAACAGCCACTCCAGCTGGTGCACCTTGCGCCGCAGAAAATCTTCGCCGCCGGCCACCTGGTCACTTTTAAGGATGCGTTGGTGTTCCTTGTACATGGCAAAGACCACCGACAAGTGAGTCGGGCCTTCCCATGTCAAAACAGTGCTGCGCGATACAGCCAGCTTGGCAGCCAGATGCACCGGCAATGGCACCTGATCTTTCCGGGACACCAGGTCAGCTTCAAGCTGACGGTACTGCCCTGGCTGAGCTCCGCAGGCCAGCAGATCATCAGCAAAACCCGTGACCAACGCCAGGTGTTCGGCGTTGGTCAGGTCGAGTTGTTCGGGTGAAAGTTCACCTTGAGCATGGGTAAGATTTTGCAGTTTTTCGAGCATGAACCCAGGGCTCCTCTAGTTGGCGACAGTTTCTTCTTCATCGGATGTTTCTTCAGAAGCCAGAATTTCCATCTGTTCTTCATTCCAGTCGGCTGCCGCTTTCAACAGTTCATCCAGGGTTGGATATTTGTTAAAGAGTTCCAAAGCTTCGTGCAGCTGAGTGTCGGCTTCGATGGCCACCTTGTAGGCAGCCGTGGCGCCATCCACCCGGCGAGCAATTTCACGACGGATACCGCGGTCCAGGTATTCCCGGCTGGCGTCCATGAGTGAATCGCTGAGGGTCAGCTTGAAATCTTCCAGGTACTCGCCAATTTTTTCCCGCTCACCCAGGAAGACCTTGAAACGGGAGAACATTTCATCGCTGACTTCGAACTCCTCGCCCAGACCTTCATGGTCATTGGCATAATCCACGGCAAAGCTGAACAGGGCACCGTCCAGCACCACGGCCACTTCAAAATCATTCATGAAATCCTGGTCGATTTCCATATCCGGAGTCACACCACCGCCGCCATAAACCAACCGGCCGCTGTCAGTGTAGAATTTTTCCCTGTCGAAGCGATCGAGTTCCTCTTCGGCCGGATCCTTTTCCAGATCCACTGGTTCCATCACGGGAACGTCTTCCTCTCCGTGACGCTTGCGATCCTTGTGGATGGAGCGGCCGCTGGGCGTATAATAAAGGGCGGTGGTCAGCTTGAGGGCTTCGTCTTCATCGAGACGGAAAACCGTCTGGACCGAACCCTTGCCAAAGCTGGTATTTCCCACCACGAGGCCCGCGTCATGATCCTGCAGAGCCGCCGATACAATTTCACTGGCCGAGGCGGATGATCCGTTGACCATCACGATAATTGGCACCTTGTTGTAAATATTGCCCCGTGATTCTGCGTAGTAACTTTTATTCTGTTCCCGCAGACGACCTTTGGTGAAGACCACCAGCTGCCCGTCTTCAAGGAAAAGTTCACTGACTTCCTGGGCGGCATAAAGCAATCCGCCTGGGTTGAAACGCAGGTCCAGAATCAAACCTTTCATACCCTGCTCAGTCAGATCCTTCAATTTTTCTTCCAGCTCAGTGTGTGTGGTGCGGGCAAAGTTCTGCACTTTCACATAACCGATATCGCCCATCATGAACCCATAGGGCACACTTTCCACGTGGATGATGTCGCGCACGATGGTCAGGGGGATGGGCTCTTCGGTGCCCGGCCGGCTGATGGTGATGTTCACCTTGGTGCCCTTGGGTCCGCGCAGTTTCTTCACCGCGTCGCGGCTGCTGAAATCGAGAGTGGTCTCCCCTTCAATTTCAATAATCTGGTCGCCACCCTGAATACCCATGTAATAGGCAGGAGTGCCTTCGATGGGAGAAACCACCGTGGGGTAATGGTCGCGAATATTTATGGTGATGCCGAGGCCGCCAAATTCATCCTCGGTGGACATCATCAGATCTTCGTAATTGACCGGAGGCAGATAGTTGGAATGCTCATCAAGGGTTTCGAGCATGCCCTTGACACCAGCTTCCATAATTTCCTTGGGGTCTTTTTCATCCACATAATTGTTGATGATGCGCTCGTAGGCTTCGCCCAGAATTTTCAGGTTATCGTAGAAATCCCGGCGCCGGGCGGCGGGGTCATCAGCCGCCAGCACTGTTGAGCTGAAAACAACAGAGATTAAAACGGCCATCATCAGCACCCGGGGCACACCGGACAAGGCGTTGAGAGACAATCGATTATTTGAGGTGACAGGCGTCATTATTCTTCCTTCGTTGCGGCGAGGTTCAGAGCCGGGGTATCATCCGATTGGTACTCTATAGTTTTCGCACCTGAATGGTTTTATTAAAGGTATTTTAGCAGTCCGTGTTCCAGCATTCTGAGCCGGGTCAGGGCCTGGTCGAGCATTTCCGCCTTTTTTCCGGTGGCATCAATGACATGAAAACGGCTTTTGCCCGATGCTGCCATGACCTGATAACCTTCATACACCCGTTGGTGAAATTCGCTGGTTTCACGATCCAGGCGATCGGTTTGATGACGGTTCTGGCGGGCCCGGCCCTGCTCTGGTGGCAACAGGCAGACAAAAGTCAGGTCAGGCTCCACACCATCAAGAGCCACATCATTCATGGTGTTGACAGTTTTTTCACCCAACATACGGCCAAAACCCTGGTAAGCCACCGAGGCATCGGCAAAACGGTCGCACAGAATGATCATTCCCGCCTCGAGAGCCGGCCTGATTTTTTCCCGCACCAGTTGGGCCCGGCTGGCCACCATCAGCATGAGTTCGGTTTCGGGGCACATCTCTGTGGACGCAGTATCCAGCAGAATGTTGCGGATTCGCTCGCCCAGCATGGTGCCGCCGGGCTCGCGGATGATCAACGGATCATCGCCCCGGCTGCCAATTTGTTTGGCAATGGCCTTGATGAGGGTGGTTTTGCCACTGCCTTCGGGGCCTTCAAAAGTGATCAATAAACCGCGGTCGCTCTGGTTGTGGGAACGGTTGGGGGTCACTCGGATTCCTCCGCGGGTATTTCCTTTTCGGTTTCCGGTTGGTCCGTCTCACCCTGGGGCTGGCCGGGGCCGGGCAATTTAGCCGCTACATGAATAATGCGCTGGACCGTGGTGCCCAAAGTGGCCACGGCCAAAAAGGCCAGAACCGGCACCAGAAGCCACTTCCCAAACAACAAACCAACAGTTAAGAGAATGACCCGTTCCGTGCGTTGCAGAAAACCCACAAAACAGGTTTCACCCACACCCTCGGCCCGGGCCCGCACATAACTGGTGGTCAGGCTGCCCACCACCGTGGCGGTGATCAGCACCAGGGGCAGCTGGGCCACATCCTGGGGCAGGCCGGCAAAGTACCAGGTCAGTCCCGCAAAAAGAAAAGCCTCACCCAGTCGATCGAAGCAGGAGTCCAAAAAAGCGCCCCGCCGGGACACTGTGCCCTGCAACCGGGCCAGATCGCCATCGAGCATGTCGAAACCCGAGCCCACCAGAAAAACCAGGGCTCCGCCGAAAAGGTTGCCTTTGGCGATAATCACACCTGAAACCGCCGTGATGGCCAGCCCCAGAATGGAAACCGACAAAGGCGAGAGGCCCAGACGGTCACAGGTCAGGACAATGGGGCGCACGCCCTTGCGAAAATCCTGTTTGAATTGGTTGAAGTCCATTATTCCTCCACATTGCTTGCTGCGGCTGTTCCCTGCAGAACCAGAACCAGTTCGCCTTTGAGACGGCGGCCGGTCATGACCTTGAGCAGCTCAGAGGCTGTGCCGCGCAGGGTTTCTTCATGAAGTTTCGTGATTTCCCGGGCTACAGCCATGATCCGCTCCGGGGCCAGTTCGGCCAGAATGTCCAGAGAAGAGCTGATGCGGTGGCAGGATTCCAGCACGATTACGGTGCCGGATTCCGTCAGGGCATCCTCTAAAAATGTCTTACGTTTACCCTTCTTCCGGGGAAGATACCCCAGAAAGAGAAATCGGTCAGGTGAAAATCCGGAAAGCACCAGAGCCGAAAGCGTGCTGCTCGGACCGGGAATCACCGTCCACGGCATATCCTCTTCCAGCAGGCGCCGGGCCAGAGAGAAACCAGGGTCAGAAATACAGGGCATGCCCGCATCACTGACCACGGCCACTTTTTCTCCTGCCCGCAGGCGATCGACAATTTGTGGCACGGCGCGGCTTTTGTTGTGGTCGTGATAACTGGCCAGGTGGCACTTCAGACCGTATCGGTCCAACAATCGTCTGGTGTGCCTGGTGTCTTCGGCATAGACCACATCGGCGGCCTGCAGCACAGCCAAAGCCCGCAGGCTCACATCACCCAAATTGCCGATGGGAGTGGCCACAAAATGGCATAAACCGGCCGGAAATTCAATTTCCGGCAAGGGAACCGTGTTCAATGGAAACCTCCGTCTTTGCGCTTTGCAACCACCAGATCCGGGTTGAGGCGGCCGGCAAATTCGGCCACCGGGGCCAGGCGGCGTTTGAATGCCATGGCCTGCACCCGCCGGCGGACCTTGAGCACAAGCTCGGGGCCATACCCGGCGGCGATCAGCTCTTCGTCTGTTTTTCCCAGGTCGAACATGGCGTGCAGCAGATGGTCGGCTTCGGCGTAAGTGAAACCCAGTTCATCTTCGTCGGACTGTCCGTCCCAGAGGTCGGCGCTGGGCGCTTTGGTCAGCACTGCATCGGGCAATCCCAGCCAGGCGCTCAGCAGACGCACCTCGGTTTTATAAAGTTGGGCGATGGGATTCAGGGCGCAGGCGTTGTCCCCGAACATGGTGGTGTATCCCAGCAGGGCTTCCGTGCGATTGCCGGTGCCCAGAACAAGTGAGCCATCCCGGGCCGAGCGATCGTACAGAACCACCATGCGGCAGCGGGCCATGATGTTGCCCCGGCGCACCAGATCGTCCTGGGGAATATCGGCCAGGAAAGCATCGGCCATGGTGGCGATGCTGACTTTTTCTGTTTTCATGCCCAATGTTTCGGCCACGGTTTCGGCATCGATCAGCGATGCCTGGCTGCTGCTGGAATAGGGCATCATGATGCCGAGCACGTTTTCCGCCCCCAGGGTGCGCACGGCCAATCCCGCGGCCACGGCAGAATCAATGCCGCCGCTGAGACCCAGAACCAGCTTGCTCATACCACAAGCTTCGAGGGTGGATTGCATGAACCCTCCACAATGTTCGGCGGCCATGGCCGGATCGAAGGCCCACTCCGGGCGTGAAAGATTGTTGATATCCATGGTCGTTCGTCTCCCGTGAGATTTGAGATCAGCTTTTTCGCCAGGCTCCCGGCAAAAACAGCACAAGCACAGTGAAAAGTTCCAGTCGGCCGGTGACCATAAAAACCATCAGCAACCATTTTTCCCAGTCCAGGAAAGCGGCATAATTGCTGGCCGGCCCCACCTCGCCCAAACCAGGGCCGATATTACCCAGGGTGGCCGCCGTAGCCCCCACCGCTGTCACAAGGTCCCGTCCGCCAAGAGTCAGAATGAGCACGCCGCCCACATAAACCATCATGTACAGCAGAAAGAAACCCAGCACATTGGTTTGCAGACTGCTGGAAATAGCCCGGTTGTTGAACCACATGGTAAACACGCCGCGCGGATGAAGCATCTTCTTCAGCTCCAGCTTGGCGTGCTTCAGCAGAATAAGCACCCGCATGACCTTGATGCCGCCACCGGTGGACCCGGCGCATCCGCCAACAGCCATCAGCACCAGGAAAATGGCGTGGGCCAGTGGGGGCCATAATAAATAGTCCGCCGTTCCGAAACCGGTGGTGGTGATGATGGAAACCACCTGGAACAATGTCAACCGCAGAGCCTCGCCCCAGTGATCGTAATAATGCAGGGGCAGCAGGACGGCCATGATCAGGGCAGTGCAGAGCAGAATGATGACACCGTAAAACTTGAATTCTTCATCTCGGGCATAAACCCAGTATTTGCCCTTCAGGGCCAGGAAGTGCAGGGTGAAATTGGCGCCGGCCATGAACATGAAAACGATGATGACCCACTCCATGGCCGGAGTGGCGTACCCACCCACACTTTGATTGTGGTTGCTGAAACCACCGGTGGCCATGGTGGCGAAGCTGTGGCACACCGCATCGAACAGGCCCATGCCCGCGAACATCAGGGCCACCGTTTCCAGGGCCGTCAGCAGCATGTAAACCATCCAGAGAATTTTTGCTGTTTCGCGGATGCGCGGGGTCAGGCGTTCGGCCACGGGACCGGGCACCTCGGCCCGGAAAAGCTGCATGCCTCCCACTCCCAGCAAAGGCAGGATGGCCAAAGCCAGCAAAACAATTCCCATACCCCCGAGCCAATGGGTCATGGATCGCCAGAACAGGGTGCCGTGGCTGCGGCTCTCTATATCAATAAGAATGGATGAGCCCGTGGTGGTAAAACCGGAAATGGATTCGAAAGCCGCATCGGTGAATGAAGGAATCTGACCACTGAGCCAAAATGGCAGAGCCCCCAGCAGCCCTACAAAGAGCCAGCCGAAAGCCACCACGGCAAACCCTTCGCGCACCCTCAAATCGGGAGCATCCCGCAAAAACAACAGGGTTCCGCCCCCCAGCAGAACACCGATACCGGCGGAGGCCAGGAAGTAGGGCCAGTCGGTTTCTCCATAGGCCAGGGAAATCAGGGCCGGCAATACCAGACACGCCGATGTCACCAGCAGCAGGAAACCCAGGACCTTGATGACCGAGCGATAATTCAACTTTCACCACCGGCAAAGAAGTTTTCCACGTCTTTCAGACCATCCGAAAGAGCAAAGACCACCACTTCATCCCCCACAGCCATCACCGTATCGCCCCGTGGAGTCAGCACCCTGCCTCGCTTGAGAATGGCGCCTATGACCGCATGATCAGGAAACTCCAAAGCAGACAAGGGTTTGCCCAGCCACGAGCAGCCTTTCTGAACCCGCAGCTGCAAGATTTCAGAGCCGCTGTGACCCAGGCTTTCAGAACTGATGACCGCGCCTCTTTTGACGAAACGGGCAATCCAGGCCGATGTGGACTGGCGGGGTGAGACCACCGCATCCACACCCAGCAGGGGCAGCAGTGGT
>JAOZJV010000608.1:0-1240 GCA_029935695.1 Candidatus Krumholzibacteriia bacterium
AGATGCCCACCCAGTTGTTATTGCTGGTAGTTCCTCCGGATACTTGGCCATCGGGTGGTGTATTCACGTAGAAGAACTCTTGATTCATGTCTCTACCAAGATAGAGGTCCAGATCCTTGTCTTCATTGAAGTTTGCCCCCAATCCACCAGAGGTATACCCTCCAGGCCTTAGCCCTAGGCCACTGGCCAGTTCGGTGAAAACAACTGGCTGGCTTGAATCGTGGGCATCCCCAAGATAGAACTGAGGTGTCCCTTGCCGAGGCAAAAGAACAATATCCTCGTTCCCGTTGTTATCAAAATCGCCAACAACAGAGCCCTCCCAATAATCCCCACTTCCCAGCGTCTTAACCAGATTAAAACCGTTCCCGGTATTTTCAAGAATGTGGGCACCATTCTGACCAGTGAGTTGGGTCACAACCAAATCAAGTAAATTGTCATGGTTGTAGTCTATCCAGTTCATGGAATCTACCAGGATCCCGGGGACTCTATCTGCATTGTCGTTCTTTCTTAACACAAAATCCTCGAAACTTTTTATATAGCCCTGATTAAAGTAAACTTCTACTGAGTTACTTATATCTAGCACCCTTGCAATAACAAGATCAACAAGCCCATCTTGGTTGGCATCATACCAGCTGGCAGCGACTGCAGGATGTAATGGTGGATTCAAAACCCCTGGAGCTGCCAGCTCAAGATTTTGCCCATCTCCTTGGAACAACAAGTGTTTTGTCTTGCTTGGGTCAACCAGAACTGTTGACGAGGAAAAGTCTTTCACTGGGAATGTATAAGACATGGTCCCAACATATAGATCCATCCAGCCGTCCAGGTTGTAATCACCCCAAGCAGCAACTTGGGTTCCAGACAGCAAATCAGGATCAGAGGCAAGGTCAAAAACACTCTCCGTAATATCTACAAACTCTCCCGCTTCGAATTCATAGAGCCTGGAAGCGGTTCCGTTATTACACACAAAAAGGTCCTCATCTCCATCATTGTCGAAATCAGCGTAGTGGAGGCCGCGAGAACCTGCGGAAGGAAGACTGGCCCCAAATATTGAAGTGCGATATTGAAAATAAGGCACCCCACCAATTGCGATACTGGTTCCAAAAAGTTCAGGTGGGGTATCTTGATCATCCTTGGTTACCATTAACAATCTTTCGTTTTCTAAAATCACGACTGCTTCAAAAGTGATCGCAGAATATGGTTGACCTTCAAGTCCCGCAAGATCCTCAGTACCGGTTGACAC
>JAOZJV010000608.1:1250-2657 GCA_029935695.1 Candidatus Krumholzibacteriia bacterium
GAAAAACCGGCGCGTCGATTATTTCGACACTGACAGCTTCCTGAGCATAGCTGCCATCGATTGCTTGGGCAAAAACCGGGACATCAGAGGGTCCGGCGGGATTTAAAGTCGTAAATTCAACCGAAGTGTAGATGTTGTCATTGGCAACAGCATCCTGACCAGCACCGTCATCTCGTAATACCGGGTCAACCACATCGGGGCTCAAATTTGTTGGGTTAAAGGTCACCGTTAGAGGTAATCCGTCTGGATGGGATATTTCAACTGCGAATACTGACATTGACCCGGCCCCGGTCAAAAGTTGGTATTCGGCATTGCTTGAAACTTCCGGAAATGGAGAGGGTGTAATTGCAACACCAAAACACTCTGCCCCCACTGTCCCAAGCAGAAGCTCTAAAATGTTGTTTGGATTAATCCCTACCGCAGTAGCTCCCTTGTAGGGGTCTCCTTCATTTGAACCAGTAAGTTGGGACCAGCTCCCTAAATGGTCCATTTTCCAAGCACCAAACCGAGGGTGCAAATATGGAATAAACGGACCACCCAAAGCTGCATAAACAACTTTGGAATTTACAGGGTCTATCACAATATCTTCAATATGTGTCAATCTATAACCGGCCTCCCAATCACCATCCCCGTTGTATTCCTCATACCAAAATTTTGGTCTATCATGCCCATCAAAAAAAGTATTTTCGTTGTTATTGGCTAATATCTCCCAATCATTTGCTGTGGGAGGAGTACCAACATACGCTCCAGGGGAGGACAGACGAAGTAATGTTCCAATTTCAACAAAACCCTCAACCTCAAAGTTTCCATGGGTTCCAACATACAAGCATTCTCCGTTTTCAGAGACTTCCATCGTTGACACTCGGCAACTAAAGTCGCTCAGGGGACTTTGGGCGAGACTGTTTACCAACCACGGTACTGCTGCCCCATTTACAATTCTGGTATCAACGCAATACAGACCGCAAGAGAGGTTGTTATTTTCACCTTGTCGAGCCCCACCGGCCCCAACTACAAGGAAGTTTGAGTTCGGGATTTTCCTAAGAATTGTACGCCCATGCTCAGAGGTAATGTCTGAGATTTGTGATACCAGGGTCCAGGACTCATCCTCACTTAAAATCCTCCTGTAAATAAAAGTTGGAGCTGAGGCATCCTCAGTACATGCCACGTAGAGTGTATCATTCCCTACGATTTCAAATCCATTTACTTGGTAGTGGTAATCCTCTCCGGTTCCAGTAAAAATATCATCTAGACCTCGAGTGAGAAACCTCCAACCATATCCATCATCTCCATCCATGGAGTCTTCAATTGAAGGATCCGAAATAGCAATAACAGTTTCTGCATTTGGATGCCAGCTATATTCCCCATTCCCTTGATCTATTACATAATGCCTATACCCGAAAGTCGTGG
>JAOZJV010000088.1 GCA_029935695.1 Candidatus Krumholzibacteriia bacterium
TGGCTGCCAAAGGGGTTGGGCCATGGTCCCACCACACTCATGAACTTTGCGCTGGCAGCGGCCTGCTGCATAAAGACCAAACCTTCGGGATCCACGGTGACTGAATCCACGGGGCAGTCCAGATTCAAGGTGAACTGCTGGCTTCGTTGATTCATGATCAAAACTGCATCGGTGTCACCGGTGCCACAATGCACTTTCACGGGGATGGCCATCTCCAGCCAGACATCCTGCAATTGCTGGAAATCAAAAAGCACTGCACCAGTTTCACCCCGCGGATGAATCTCCACACCAGTGTGCAGTTTGGCCACGGTCTGAGTGTACAGCCAGGTGTTAAAAAAATGATCCAGACTGCGGCCGGCAATCTCTTCGGCCAGGCCAATGAAGTCGGCCGTCACGACGCTGCCATGCACCAGCTGCGGCTCGTTGGCGTAGGCGTCCAGGAGAGTAAAAAATTTCTGGTCTCCCAATAACAGACGCAGGGAGTGCAGCAGCCAGGCCCCTTTATCATAGACCAGCAGATTGGGCAGGATGGGGTTGGGGTCCCCCAGCAGGCCGTCACCCACAAACATATCCGGGTGGTGGTCCGGGCCGATGAAGCCCATGAACTCGGCATAAGCCTCTCGCCCCTGACGGTTCTCAACCCAGAGGGCTTCCGCATACCGGGCGAATCCTTCATTCAACCAAATATCCGCCCAGACCCTGGGTGTCAGGCTGTTGCCAAACCAATGGTGGGACAATTCATGCACCAGAAGAGTTTCAAACTGCCCCGTTCCGGTGAAGAAAATGGGAGGCAGGCTGGTGGCCGTTGAGTGTTCCATGGCCCCGGCCCATTTAATTTCCACCTGATCGTATTTCTCGCCATCAAAAGGATATGGCCCAGCCAGATTCGTCATGAACTGCATGGCTTCGCAGGTCACCGCCAGATCAATTTCACCATCAGGCCGGTCATGAGGGAAAACATGGTAACCCAGATTGATGGACTGATCCGGACCATACGAAGGCGTGACCAGACAGTCCTCGTCCCAATGGGAATAATTGCTGGCAGCCAATGAAACAAGGTAGGTGGGCAGTGGATAGCTTTCACGCCAATGGTAGGTGGTCCAGCCTGCCGCAGCGGGTTCAACCGCCTCCAGCGTTCCGTTCGAAACCACTGACAACGTGTCTGGAACCGTGGCCGATAATGAGACCAGGGCTTTGTCCGCAGGATGGTCCTTGCACGGCCACCAACTGTGAGCCGACCAGGTCTCGCTCACGCTGGCGATGCTGGGCATATCGTCGCTGGGGTCCTGCTGGGTTCCCGCGTGGTGCAGACGGTACATCAGGCCGGCACGGAATGAACCGTGGGGCAGGGGCCTTCCTTCCCAGGCAATGGTGAGGGTCTCGGCTTGGGCGACAGCCAGAGGTTGAGGCAGGTGCACAAGGAGGCTGTCACCATAGTGTTCAAAAAACAGCACGGTGCCACCGGCTGCAACTTCAAGGCACTCAAGGTTGGACACCAGGTCCAGATGGATAATCTGTAAATCCGGTTGAAGAGCCTGCAGTCCAATGGCTATGTGGCCATCAATGTGCGGTGGGTCAGGTTCCAGAATCAGATTCAGATCGTAGGACAGAACATCGAAGCCGCGGTCATGGTCTGCTGGCGGTGGCGAATCAATTTTGTAGAGAAGATCTGCCGGTGGTCCGTGGCAGGGGGCGGGCTTTGGCACCAGAGCAAAAGCAGGGGCCGAACATGCCAGAGCAATGTTCAGAATGCAGAGCGCAACAATTGCTTCGGCAGTTCTCAAACGCTGAAACCTCATTATGTTTCCGGTGGCTGTCACTGCATTCTAACACGACTCCTCCGGCAGCACCAGAAGCGGCTCTTGAACATTCGGCGCCCTGGTCCCACAATGAGGTTTCACTTTATTCCCGGGGAGCCCCACTTGGATCTGCAACGTCTCAAGGAATTGGAAAAGCTGGCGGGTCTGCGTCTGGATCCGCAACAGCGCAACAGGATGCTGGCTGATCTGGTGCAGCTGGAGAAGTTTGCGTCCAATCTGCCGGAAATTTCTTCTGATGACCAGGCGATGGCTGAGCCTGAAACCGGACCTCTGCGTCCGCCTGTTTCCTTGACCATGGACCGAGAAATTGAAAAAGCCAACGCACCACAGAGAGACGGCGGCTTTTACCATGTGGCACCGACGGATAATAAGCCCTCAGGTGAGTCCTCATGAAATCATTTCGCCATCTGACCATGCACGAGGCGCGATGCCTGCAGGCTGCCGGTGATCTTTCCATCCGTACTTTGCATAAAGAAATGGCCCTTGCCGCGCACAGCGACAATGCCACCCTTGGAGCGTTCACTCACTTCATTGAAGAAGGACCTTCCCCTGGCGGGACGCATCCTTTGCGAAATTTCTCAGCGGCCATCAAAGCCAACATTGCTGGCAAAGGTTGGCCCACCCATTGCGGCAGCAGGCTTCTGCAAAACTACCGCAGTCCTTTCGACAGCACGGTGGTTGCCCGGTTGCGGGCAGCGGGCAGCCGGTTCATGGGCATCACCACCATGGATGAATTTGGCATGGGATCATCCTGCGAACACACCACATTTTCCCAAGTGGTGAATCCATGGGATCATGGCCGCACCGCCGGGGGCAGCAGCGGTGGGTCGGCAGCGGCAGTGGCGTCCGGTCTGGCCTGGTTTGGTTTGGGCAGTGACACCGGCGGCAGTGTGCGTCTGCCTGCGCATTTTTGTGGAGTGGTGGGCCTGAAACCCACCTGGGGCCGGATCTCCCGCAATGGGTTGGTTGCTTTTGCTTCCTCTCTCGACACCATCGGAATTCTTGGTCGGGATGTTCAGGATGTTCATGAGGTATTTCAGACATTGGCCGGTCGGGATGACCTGGACGCCACCACCCTTGTTGAGCCAGTGGATCGGTCACCTCTGAAAACGTCAGAAAATCTCCAGGGGTTGAGATTGGGTGTGCCCGAAGAACTCAAATCCATGGACCTTGATCCTGACGTTCGTCATGACTTTCAGGAAAGCATTAAAAGGTTGGAGTATTTGGGTGCCGTGTCGGTTCCGCTGACCCTTGGCAATATTCTGGACGCCGTCCCAGCCTACACCGTGCTCAATTGTGCAGAGGCCGCCAGCAATCTGCACCGGTTCGATGGCAGTCTCTATGGTTCGCGAGTTGATGCAGAGTCTTATCTGGGGTCCCTCGAAAAAACCCGAACCGAAGGTTTTGGAGCCGAAGTCAAACGCCGGCTCCTGCTGGGCGCTCATGTGCTATCCGGAGGGTATCAACAACGCTACTATTTACGCGCTTGCGCTACCCGGGAAACCATAATCGGTGATTTCCGGAAACTCTTCACCAGGATGGATGTGCTGGCTTTGCCCACCGCCCCAACCACAGCCTTTGCTTTGGGCAGTCGTCTGGAAAACCCCTTGGGCATGCATTTGACTGATGTTCTGACGGTGCCGGCCAGCCTCGCCGGATTGCCGGCCCTGACAGTTCCCACGGCGGTGAATGATTTCGGACTGCCCCTTTCTCTGCAACTGGTGGGGCCAGCCTGTTCGGAACGGTTGTTGGTGGAAAGTGCGTTGGTTTTCGAAAAACAGGTTTGTTTTCGGGATGTGAAGGAGGCACCATGGCACCGCCAGCCCTGAAATTTTCCGTGGGCCTGGAAATCCATGCCCGTCTGAAAACCCGGCACAAGATTTTCTGCACCTGCGCCAATCATTATGGCGATGAACCCAACACCAACACCTGCCCGGTGTGTCTTGGTCTTCCGGGGACACTGCCTGTGCTCAATCCGGAAATTCTACAGCCTGCTTTGCGTGCGGCGGTGGCTCTCGGCTGCCGGATACCACGGGTGAGTCAGTTCAGCAGGAAGAATTATTTTTATCCTGATCTGCCCCGCAATTATCAAATCACCCAGTACGATCAGCCCTTGGCGTTGGAGGGGCATCTGGTTGTCAGCCAGAGGAAAGTCCGCCTTCAACGCATCCATTTGGAAGAAGACGCCGGTCGCAGTCTGGTCGGTAACGCCCCCTTCACCAGGATTGATCTGAACCGGGCTGGTGCACCCCTGATGGAAATCGTCACCGAGCCGGATCTGACGGACGGTCACCAGGCCCGTCAGTGGCTTAACCGTCTGCGGCAGCTTTTGCGCTATCTGGATGTGTGTGATGGCAACATGGAAAAAGGAAGTCTTCGCTGCGATGCCAATGTTGGTGTGGCAGCAGGCCATGAACTGGCTGGCCCATGGATCGAGTTGAAAAACCTCAACTCCTTCAAAGCTGTTGATCTGGCAGTCAATTTTGAGATCAAACGCCTGGGCAGCAAAGTGGAGAAAGGAGAACGACTCAGGCGGGAAACCAGGGCGTGGGATTCCCGCATGCGGAAAACCAGGTTGCTCCGTCTCAAGGAAGAGGCTTCAGAATATCGGTATTATCCAGAACCGGACCTTCCCCTGCTGGTGGTTGAGTCAAAGAAAATTCAACAAATTGGTGCAGCAATGCCTGAACTTCCCTGGGCCCGGGAAGAAAGATTCAGTTCCAGTTATGGAATCTCAGCGGTTGATGCGGTGATCTTGTGCCGCAGCCTGCAACTTGCTGATTATTTTGAAACCTGTGCAGATGTCCTTTCTGCCCAGGGCCAGATTGCTTTATCAGGTGCAGGACCCCTGGTGGCCAAATGGGTCTTGTCCCATGTTCTGGAGGCTGTTGGTGGTCGCGATGAATCTCTGCCTGCCTTGGGGCTGAGCCCTGAAAAACTCGCCGAAATCCTTACACTTTTGGAGTCCGGGAAAATTCATCGCACAGGGGCAAGACAAATCGTTCATCAAATTGTTGCTCACCCTGAAGACAACTCCGTTATCGATATTGCTCAATTATTTGTGGGCCACGATGGTGAAAATGAAGCTCTTTTGGATTCATTATGCAGCGAAGTTATAGCGGCAAATTCGGCCAAGGTGGATGCTTTTTGCCAAGGTAAAACAGGATTGCTTAACTATTTTGTCGGGCAGGTGATGTCCCGCTGCCGTGGCCTCCTGGAAGCGGATAAAGTGCGTGCAACATTGTTAAAGAAATTAAATTGATAAAACGAACGAAAAATTAACGCACCCGACAAAACGGGATAAAAATTTGACCTGAAAAAAGGTTAATTTTGAAAAAATAATGTTCTCGGCCTTGAGGAATAAGGGGATCTTTAATAAAAAATGATGAATCCATGAAGATGTCTTGACCGGGCCTTTAAGGTGTGGTAATGTGATTATTCTGTTACTCGCCCACCCTGGAAGGATCCGGGGTCAGTTTGGCAAGGATGCCCGCTAAAGGGGGTCTTCCAGCATGTTCTGGGAAGGCAGTGGCATCTTAGGAACCGCAACCAATGGTCACTATTTTGTGACCATGCCTGTTCTTGCTTTTCAGTTCCAGGCTCAACTTCCCACTCTCATCATTTTTTCAACTATTCTGGTCGCCATGATGGCGGCTTTTTACTTTTTATGGCGCCGTCTGCACCTGGAGAAAGAGCATCTGCTTGGTATCAACCAGATGCAGAACCAGGATTTTGTTCAGTTTCAGGACCGCATGATGAGTTTTGGCCGGATCACTCCACAGGTTGTAGTGGAAACAGATATTTCCGGCCATGTTCAATTTATTGAAGGTGCCTGGTGCCGACTGTTCGGATGCGAGCACGGCCACTGCCCACAACCTGCATCCATTTTCGACCTTCTCCACATTGATGACCATTCAGAATTCCAAAAATATTTTAATCGTGTGCTGTCGGGCACCGGACAACCTCATCCTCGTTTCCGGTTGCAGGGTTCCTCCGAGTTTGTCATTCCTGTGCGGGTTGTATCGGCTCCTGTTTGTGACGAAAACAAATCAGACATCACCGGATTACGCTTTATTTTTGTGGATGTCAGCCGGGAAGAAAAAACCAACCAGGCCCTTAATCAGAAACAAGCGGCAGAAGACGTCATCACCAACATTTTGAACAGCCTGACCGGTGCGGACACTGAAGGACTGGAAGATTCCCTTTCCCGGGCCTTGCCCCCGGTGGCCGAGTTGGTGGGGGCAGACCGTTGTCTGCTGGTGGATGTTGACCCTGAAACCAACACCATGCGCCACGGCTTCACCTGGTCTAAAGAGGGACTTGAGGATATTCCTGATCTGCCACTGGCTGAATCACTTGACCAATGCCCCTGGCTGAAGGAAACCATGCGGGGCGAAGGCATCATCAATATACCCCATGCTGAAAACCTTCCGGATGTGGCTGATGTATGTCGTCAAAAATGGAAAAAATATGATGTGGTTTCCTTGGTGATTCTGCCCATTAGAGTTCAGGGGCAGCTGGTGGGAATCCTCTGCTTCACCACCGTGGGCCGGATGGCCCATTGGGCTCCCAGTGATTTGCGTCTTTTTGAAGTGGTGGCGGCGGTGTATTCCGGGGCACGCATGCGGGAAGCGGATCGTCAGAATCTGAAAGCGGCTAATCTGAAGTTGGAAAGCATCGTGGAGTTTTTGCCCGATGCCACCTTTGTCATCAACAGCAACAAGGAAGTTGTGGCCTGGAACAGGGCCATGGAAGAGTTGACCGGAATTCCCAAGGACGACATCCTCGGCCAGGGAGATTATGCCTACGCTATCCCGTTTTACGGTGAACGTCTGCCCACATTGATCAATCATTTTGGTGATGCCGACATCAGCCAATGGCGTCAGTTGTACAATTTTGTTGAGATCAACCGCAACACCCTGTATGCGGAATCCTTTGTTCCGTTCCTCAATGATGGCAAGGGCGCTTTCCTGTGGTTGACCGCCTCGGCCCTCTACAATGAAAATGAACAGGTGATCGGCGCTATCCAGTCTGTGCGTGATGTGACCTACAGGAAGAAATCAGAACAGGCACTGCGCAACAGTGAAGAGCGCTACCGACGGTTGGTTGAAACCATGAACGACGGTATGGGTGTGGTGTCGGCCAGCGGTATGATCACTTTTGTCAACGACAGCCTGTGCCAAATGCTGGGCCTTAATAAAGATGAGGTTTTGGGATCTTCACTTGAATCTCTCTTTCCGGATATGAGCAAGCAGGGCCCGTTGGAAGATTGGCACGGTTGGCAAATATCCCCGGGTGAGGCCTTGGAAAAGAACATACCCTGCAGTGATGGCACAACCTTTCCTGCCCGGGTCAGCCCTGCGGCCATTCTGGATGAAGACGGTAATTTTCAGGGCGGGTTTGCTATTTTCTCTAATCTGTCGACCATCCGTGAAGCCGAAGCCAACATCCGCAAGTTGAACGAAAATCTGGAGCAGCGGGTTGCTGAAAGCACCCGGGAACTGCTGGGAACCAACGCCGCTTTGCGTCAGAGCGAGGCCCGGTACCGCCGCATCATCGAGTCACTTCAGGAAGGTTATATTTTCTATTCCCAGGATACGCGCCGGGTTTTCACCTATATGAGTCCGTCTTACCGCACTTTGTTGGGGTTTGAAAAACTTGAAGATCTGTCTGTATCCCTTCAGAATGACATGGGGTTTCCCGCCAACGAAGATGCTACCACCAAGGCGCAAAAATCTATTCTGGGGTTCCGTCAAAAGCCCTGGGATATGCACGTGACCTGCCATAATGGAACCCAGCGCATCATGGAAATCATGGAGGTCCCGGTTTTCAACAAGGCCGGGGAAGTGACATCCGTGGAAGGCATCGGGCGGGATGTGACCGAAGCCCGGAATAATTTGAAGCTGATCAAGGCTGCCCAGGTGCAGTTGGTGGAACAGGAAAAACTGGCGGCCCTTGGCAGTCTCGTTGCTGGCTTGTCCCATGAAATCAATACGCCGGTGGGCATTGGTGTCACCGCTGCTTCGCATCTTTCCCTGGAAGTGAAGCAGTGCTTGCGCGCCTATAACGGCAATGAGCTGACGAGAGAGGATTTTGAAGCGTTTCTTGAATCTTCCCGCGAAACCTCTGATATGATCGCCAACAATCTGAACCGTGCTGCCGATCTTTTACAGAATTTCAAACTGGTGGCCACGGACCAATCTGCCGGCATGGAACGGGTGTTCAACTTGAAGGAATACCTGCAGGATGTGGTGCAAAGCATCAGCCCCAGGCTGCGGAACACGGGTTTCCATGTTAAGATTGACTGTAGCGATGAACTGGAAATGAAATGCGATCCCGGGTCGTTGTATCAGATCCTGTCCAATCTGGTCATGAATTCCCTGAGCCATGGTTTCGAGGGCATGCTGGTGGGACAGATCATCATTTCCGCACGCCACGAAAAAACTGGTCTGGTTATTGAGTATGCTGACAACGGCAACGGCATGACCCGCCAGGAAAAGGCGCGAATTTACGAACCTTTCTTCACAACCAAGCGAGGCCGCGGAGGCACCGGTCTCGGAATGCACATTGTTTACAACAACGTCACCCAGAATTTGGGTGGCAGTATCACCTGTGCAAGCAAGCCTGGCCGAGGTACCCGGTTCACCATCGAGGTGCCTTTGCTGGCGGAGGTGGAACATGGCTGAACAAACACCCAGGGAAATTTTGAGTTTTGCCGGTGAAAACGGTACACCACGGCCCTATGAGGTCACACCGAAGACACACGCGGCTCTGGCCTGCACCTGGAAACTGCTCATCGTGGATGATGAGGAGGAAGTCCATCTGCTGACCCGACTGGTCTTGAAAAACTATGAGTTCGAAGGCCGGCGATTGAAATTGTTAAGCGCTTATTCGGGCGCTGGTGCACGACAGATTTTGCGAGATAATCCTGACATCGCCATCATCCTGCTGGATGTGGTCATGGAACGTGAAGATTCGGGACTGCGCCTGGTCAAACACATCCGCGATGAAATGGAAAACAGGAATGTGCGCATCATTCTGCGTACCGGACAGCCGGGTCAGGCTCCAGAACAGGAAGTTGTCAGCCAGTACGACATCAACGATTACAAAGCCAAAACGGAACTGACGGCCCAGAAGTTGTTCACCACAGTGACCAGTGCTTTGCGTTCCTGGCGGGACATTCAGACCATCACCATCCGTAACCAGGGTTTGCAGAAAATCATCAACTCCGGATCGTCCCTTTTTGAGTGGCACTCCCGCAGCGAGTTTGCCGATGGTGTGCTGAAGCAATTGGTTCTGTTGGCCAACGGTGACCAGGAGTGCGAGGTGGATTATTCAGGTCTGATGGCAAGACGCCGGTCGGGTCAGTTCATTATTGGTGGCGGGACGGGACGGTTTGCCCACTCTGCTGGGCGCAATGTGCAGGATGTGGTTCCAGACACCACCGGCGAAATGGTCCAGCGCGCTGAGCGCCGGGGTTCTGATCTGTTTTTCAACCACAGCTATGTGTGCTGCATCCGGGCGGACAATGACGAGGAGATTCTCTTCCTGCTCAAAGGAACGGAAAATTCCCCGCCCCTGGATCAGGACTTGATCTGCATTTACATGTCCAACGTGGCCATGGCTTTTCACAATGTGAATCTGAGCTTGGAAATTATCGAAACACAGAAGGAAATCATTCACACCCTGGGCGAGGTGGTGGAGACCCGCAGCAAGGAGACGGCCAATCACGTGTTGCGGGTGGGCAAGATGGTCCAGCTGCTGGCTCTGCGCATGGGCATGGATCCGGATGAAGCTGCCATCCTGCGCCTGGCCGCGCCCATGCATGATGTGGGCAAGGTGGGTATTCCCGACGCGATCCTGCACAAGCCCGGTGTCCTGACGGACGACGAGTACCAGGTGATGCAAACCCACACCACCATTGGCTGGGAGATTCTGGGCAAGAGCGAACGGCGCATCATGCGCTCTGCTGCCCTGGTGGCTCACCAGCATCATGAGCGCTGGGATGGCAAAG
>JAOZJV010000609.1 GCA_029935695.1 Candidatus Krumholzibacteriia bacterium
ATAAACATTTCCTTTGGGAAACCGATACTGTCAATGTAGGAGTTACCGTCACCCACGCACACGGGGCGCCCGAGGCCCAACGCATGAGGGGTTCACACATGGTTCAATTCTTCCTGGAACGCGACCGCATCGCCGAATTCGTGTCCCACCTGATGAGCCGGAAAACCGTTTACGCGCCACACCCTAAGGGGCAAAAGTCTTTTGCCTTCGAAAAGGTGTCCAACGCGGACAACGTGGTTCTGGACTATCCACGCACAATGCAATCGGTGAAAAAGTTTTTCATGCCTCCGCGTGAAGAGCTTTTGAGTTTTAATCTGACGGAAAACAATTTCAAAGCCACAGAGACCAAGCCATTGGATGCCATCTTTTTTGGAGTGCATTCCTATGACCTGGCTGCGGTCCACCGGCTTGATTACAACTTCAGTCAGGGACAACCGGAACGAAATTATCTGACACGTCGGCAGGGAGTACTGTTTGTCGGTGTATCATACGAACCGGACCGGCACCATTTCTCAGGATCCGTAGGCATCGATCCATTCGACACCACCGGATTCGACGTTTTCCTGACCAAACTTCTTGATGGTTACATCGTCGAAGCCAACACACCCGAAGGCGAAGGATTGCTTGAGGGATTCGACCTGCCGGCCCATGAGGCAGGTAAACCGGCCAGGGGGCATTTCCAGCAGCACATTTATCTGCCCCAGGCCAAGCTGACCACAGTGATGGAGCACAGCTATGATAACAGTGTCTGGAAAGAAACAGCCGAAAGGTGCGTTGGTTGTGGGACGTGCAATTTGGTGTGTCCCACTTGTTACTGCTTCAATGTTGAAGAAACCGTCGACATCACCGCCACCGAAGGAACGCGCGAGCGTCATTGGGACGGATGCATGCTGCGGGATTTCAGTGAAGTGGCTGGAGGAGAATTTTTCAGGGAAGAAGTGGCCGACAGACAGCGCCACCGCATTTTCCGAAAATTCAAATACATCAGCGAAACAACAGGCGAGCCCTGGTGTGTCGGGTGTGGGCGCTGCACGACTTATTGCACCGCCGACATTAGCATCGTGAACATCGTTAACCGGTTGGTGGCAGACTATGAAAAAGCCACCGTCAGTAATTTGTGATGGAGTTCCGTCTGGCGAATCGATGGATGGACCGGACTGTTTCAGGAGAGAGGGACATGAATAAATTCAAAATGGCTGATCCCGCCGACCTGAAGGATCTCTACCTTCCCGTAATGGCGGAAATCAAAGAAGTGCGCAAGTTGACGGAGATGGAAATGCTCTATACCGTCGAGTTGCCCGATGGCGCAGAGCTGGGCCACAAGCCCGGCCAGTTCGTCGAACTTTCTATATTTGGCGTGGGCGAGGCACCGTTCTCAATCTCGTCATCTCCCACCCAAAAAGGTGTTTTCGAGCTGGGAATTCGCAAGGTTGGTATGCTGACTGATGTTCTGTTTGGCTACAAGGCCGGGCAGAAAATCGGCATCCGGGGACCTTTCGGCAACGGCATCGATGTGGAGAAATTCAAAGGCAAGGATGTCTTGATTGTTGCTGGTGGTATTGGGCTGGTTCCCATGCGCTCGATGATCAACTATGTCATCGACAATCCCGACGACTTCGGCACCCTGCACATCGTGTACGGCAGTCGCAGTGACAAGGAGTTGCTGTTCACTGATGAACTGAAACAGTGGACGGAAAATCCAAAGATCAACTACCACGTGACAGTGGACAATGGCTCGCCCGAATGGACGGGTAAAACCGGTGTGATCACTACTCTGATTCCAGGTCTGGAATTGGATTTGGCCAACACCGTCTGCTGTGTTTGCGGACCTCCGATCATGTACCGTTTCGCCTTGATGGCCCTGAAGAGTAAGGGCATCAAGGAAGAGAACATCTATATGTCTCTTGAACGGCGCATGAAGTGTGGCGTGGGCAAATGCGGTCACTGCCAGATTAACAGTTCCTACGTATGCCAGGATGGCCCGGTTTACAACTATACCGAAATCAAGTCACTGCAGGAGGCGTTGTAATGGCGAACAAACCCCGCGTGGCAGTATTTGATTTCACCGGCTGCGAAGGCTGCGAGCTGAACAAGCTGAACTTTGAAGACCAACTGCTGGATATTCTGGCTCATGTGGACATCGTCGAATGGCGCGAAGCCATGGACGGCCATGCCGATGAATACGACATCGCGTTTGTGGAAGGCAGCTTATCCACTCCCGATTGCATCGAGCGCATTCATGAGGTGCGGCGCAAGGCCAAGGTCCTGGTGGCTTTGGGTGCTTGTGCGGTGCAGGGCGGCATCAACGGTCTGAAAAATACCAGGCCCATCGAAGAGGTGCGCGAAGAAGTGTACGGAGAAGATAAATATCTCTTTCCGACACTGCCGGCGCTGCCACTGAGTGCTGTGGTGAAGGTTGATTACAACATCCGCGGCTGCCCCATGACGCAGCTTGAATTCCTGAAGGTTTTCACCTCTCTGGTCATGGGCAAAGAGCCCATCGAGCCGACCCAGTCGGTGTGTGTGGAGTGCAAGCTGAAAGAAAACGAATGCGTGTACGAGAAGGGTATGATTTGCCTCGGTCCCGTCACGCGCGGTGGTTGCGATGCCCATTGCACCACTTTTGGTCAGTACTGCACGGGTT
>JAOZJV010000089.1 GCA_029935695.1 Candidatus Krumholzibacteriia bacterium
ACAGTTGCGGGCCGGACTTGCTTCCACTGCTGCCGAGAATAAATCTTTGGATTTCAAGGGAATCGAAAAACTGGCATCGCGCATGAATGGTGTACAGGCGGGTTTCAATTCTCCTGGTCTGGTTTTGCATGAGGAAAACAAGGCTCGTTTGGTGAGTCTTGAGGGTGGAGATAAATGGGTATCAATTAAGGGTTATTATCAGACCATTCTATCCAAATCATCTGTTGGTGATTATGGACTTGATGGCAAAGAAGTCTTCGGCACAATGACCGCCTTCATCGATCAATTTGGTGTGATGCTTTTTGATCAGCAGGATAAGGTTATTCTCCGGGCGGATGACATTCGCAGCACAGCCAAGGCTGATCTTTTCCTGTGGTCAACAGTTCTGATCGTTTCCCTGGTGCTTGCCACCGGCTTCCTGGTGTACTTTACCCGTGACATCACACGGCCCTTGAATGAAGCCGTCCAGTTGTCTTCAGCCGTGGCCGAGGGTGATTTGAGCCAGCGTCTCAAAAAACGCTCCAATGATGAAACCGGCCAAATGGTTGATGCCCTGAACGCCATGATCAATGGTCTTGAAGCCAAGGCCAAAGTGGCCGAACAAATCGCAGACAAAGATTTGACGGTGAAGGTCACCCTGGCTGGACCCAAGGACACCCTGGGCGCGTCACTGCAGAAGATGGTGGACGCTCTTGGCGAATTGATTTCCCAGGCCCGCGAAAGTTCTTCTCAGGTTTCGGTTGGTTCGCGTGAAATCGCAGCCGCCAGTCAGAGTCTGTCGTCAGGATCCACAACCCAGGCTGCTACTCTGGAAGAGATCTCCAGCAGCATGACCGAGCTCAGTGGCAGCACCAAGGAAAATGCTGACCACGCCAGCCAGGCCAAAGAACTCACCGACAATGCCAAGGAATCTTCCGAAGGCGGCATCGGCGATATGGAACAGATGGTTCGTTCCATGGAAGAGATCAATGATTCCAGCAAGAAAATCGGACACATCATCAAGACCGTGGACGATATCGCTTTCCAGACCAACCTGCTGGCACTGAACGCCGCTGTTGAAGCAGCCCGCGCCGGCAAGCATGGCAAAGGTTTTGCCGTGGTGGCCGAAGAGGTGCGCAGCCTGGCTGGTCGCAGCGCCAAGGCGGCTCGGGAAACCAGTCAGCTCATTGAAGATTCGTACCAGAAGGTGGCCCAGGGCGGCGAACTTGCCGACCGCGCAGCCGAAAGTTTCCGCACCATCGTTCAGGGTGTGGGCCAGGCAGCAGAGCTGGTGGGCGAAATTGCCGTGGCAGCCAACGAACAGGCCCAGGGTATTGGTGAAATCACCGAAGGTTTGCGCCAGATTGATGGCGTTGTACAGCAGAGCACGGCTGCCGCAGAAGAGCTGGCCTCCTCTGCTGACGAACTGAATGCCCAGTCCGGCAGCCTCGAACATCAGTTGATGCAGTTCAAGACCAACACCGGTGGCGCAGTTGCGGTGCCAGCGGTGGATCAACCTGCGGCCATGGAAGAAACCTACAGCGACGATTGGGCTCTCGTTTAAGGAGTTCTCGTGCTGAGTGTGGTTCGAATGAAAATTGTCACCATTGCACTGGGGTTTGAAAGAACTCCAGTGCGGGTGGCACTTTTTTTGGAGGCCACAAAATGATGCCCTGGCTGAAAAAGAATAAGCTTCGGATCAGGGCCATGATTCCTATGACTGTGGTCCTGGGTGTTTTCCTGGTGGGTGCTTTTGTGAGCACAAACAAGGGAACCAATGATCACCTGATCGAAAACAACCATTTGGTTCTGGGCCAGGTTGAAGAAATTCTTCAATTGGAAATCCATGCTGAAAGCCGAACTCTCAGGGCACTGATGGACCATGTTCAGGACACCCCTGAAATCCTCTCTTCCTTCATGGCTGGAGATCGTGCTGAACTGGCAGCTCTGGCTGATCCATGGTTTAAAAAAATGTCCCGCGATGTGGGAGTCACTCATTTCTATTTTCACAAGCCTGACAGGGTCTGTTTCCTGAGGGTCCACAATCCGGATCATCACGGTGATTGGATTTGCCGGCAAACCCTTGATTTGGTTGTTGAAACTGGAACCGAAGCCGTAGGCATGGAACTTGGAAAACTGGGCGCCATGACTCTGCGCGCGGTCAGACCATGGATGATTGAAGGAGAGCTTGTTGGATATCTTGAACTGGGTATGGAGTTGCAGAGCATAACGCCTGAGGTGTGCCAGGCGCTCAAAGTTGATGTCATCACCTTTATTAAAAAAAACCAGATATCAGAGGCAGATTGGCTGAAGGGCCAGGAAGTATTTGGGTTCACAGGGTTTTGGGATCAGTTCCCTGATAATGTAGTGGTGGATGGGGATTTGTCTCAGATGCCACCCAGTGCATATAAAAAAATAAGAGAAGGCCTTGGCAGTGATCGGCACAGTGAAGTGCATTGGAAAATAGATGACAAATCCTATTTTGGTGGCTTGGTGCACCTGAATGATTTCCTGGGGAACGAAGTGGGCCATCATCTTGTGGTATGGGATTCCACCTACGAAATGGCCGCCAAAGACAAGGCCCTGCGTGATATGACATTATTAATTCTGGTCCTGGGAGTATTCCTTCTGGGGTCTGGATGGTTGTATCTGGGACGGGTGCAGAGCGACATGTACCAGCAGCTTGAAGACCTGGCTGAAGCCCGGATAGAAACAAATATGATGATGGAAGAGGCCAAAGAGGCTCGCCAGATGGCGGATAAACTGCGCATCAAGGCCGAAGTTGCCAACGCGGCCAAGAGTGACTTTCTGGCCAGCATGAGCCATGAGATCCGAACTCCCATGAACGGTGTCCTGGGCATGACCCAGCTCCTGCTGGATACGGATCTGGACGAGGAACAAAACGAATGTGCCCGGACCGTGGAAGCCAGCGCTGAATCATTGCTGACGATCATCAATGACATCCTTGATTTTTCCAAGATCGAGGCCGGCAAGCTTGAGCTGGAAAAGCTGCCCGTGGATTTGCGCCAGGTGGTTGGCACTGCTGTCTCCGGTTTGAAATTTCTGGCAAATGAAAAAGGGCTGAATCTGGAGACGGATATTTCTGAGGAAGTGCCTGCTGTTATCGTTTCAGATCCTGTGCGGCTGAATCAAATCCTGATCAACCTGATGAACAATGCCCTCAAATTCACTGCTGAGGGCGGAGTGATGGTTCGTGTTTCACTGCAGGATGATCATCACGGTCAGCGGCAACCCTTTATCAGTGTCATTGATACCGGAATTGGTATCCCTGCTGAGAGCAGATTAAAACTCTTCGATCCTTTCACTCAAGCCGATGGCACCACCACCCGGCGATTTGGCGGCACGGGTTTGGGTCTGACTATTTCCCGCAAGCTGGTGGGCTTGATGGGAGGGGAAATTGGTGTCAAAAGCAGCGAAGGTCAGGGCTCAGAATTCTGGTTCACGCTGTCAGCTGAAACCGTAGCCAAGGGTAAGGAGCTGGCTGGCAGACAATCTGATCAGAATGCCCAAAAGGACAAGGCTGTTATTCAGTTGGTTTCCGAAACCACACACCGTGTCCTGCTGGTGGATGACAACCTGGTCAACCGCAAGGTGGCCGCCGGAATGCTCAAAAAACTTGGGTTGGCAGTGGAGATGGCTGAAGATGGTCAGCAGGCCGTGGATATCCTGTCGCAGAAGGAATTTGATCTGGTCCTGATGGACTGCATGATGCCCAACATGGACGGGTACGAGGCCACAAAGGTTATCCGCGCCGCAGATTCACCCGTCCTGCAACACAAAATCCCCATCATCGCCATGACCGCCAACGCCATGCAGGGCGATCGGGAAAAGTGCCTCGCCGCGGGCATGGACGACTACATTGCCAAGCCCATCAAGAAAGATCTGGTGGTTCAAACCCTCAGCCGCTGGCTGGCCAGTGAATCGTCCGACAAGCCCTCCCATTGCATTATCTCCTGATTTGTTTCATATTGCTTTTCTCCGAATGCCCGCACTGCTGATGGCTGCGGGCCTGTTTCACTAGAATTTTCCAGCCGAGGATGAATCATGGCCTACGATCCCAAAATGATCGAACCCCGTTGGCAGAAGTACTGGGACGATAACAAGACCTTCAAGGCCGCCGATGGTGGCGACAAGCCCAAATACTATGTGCTGGACATGTTTCCCTACCCTTCGGGCAATGGTTTGCATGTGGGGCACCCTGAAGGCTACACGGCCACCGACATCGTGGCCCGCTACAAGCGCATGACCGGCCACAACGTGCTTCATCCCATGGGCTGGGACAGTTTTGGCCTGCCCGCCGAGAACCACGCCATGAAAACGGGCGAGCATCCGGCGGCCACCACCGAGCGCAACATCGGGAACTTCAAACGCCAGCTGAAAATGCTGGGCTTCAGCTTTGACTGGGATCGTGAAGTGGCCACCAGTCATCCCGACTACTACCGCTGGACCCAATGGATTTTTGCCAAACTTTATGACCAGGGCCTGGCCTACGAGGGCGAGATGGCCGTGAACTGGTGCCCTGCTCTGGGCACGGTGCTGGCCAACGAAGAGGTCAAGGACGGCCTCAGTGAAGTGGGCAGCCACCCCGTGGTGCGCAAACCCATGAAGCAGTGGATGCTGAAGATCACCGCCTACGCCCAGCGTCTGCTGGATGACCTGGAAGATCTGGATTGGCCCGAGTACATCAAGGATCTGCAGCGCAACTGGATCGGCCGCAGCGAAGGCGCTGAAGTTGACTTTAATATTGATGGTCATGACGAAAAACTGCGGGTCTTCACCACCCGGCCCGACACTTTATACGGGGCCACTTATATGGTGCTCAGCCCTGAGCATCCCTGGGTGGAAAAACTGACCGGCGAAGGCCATCAGGAAACGGTGCAGGCCTACCTGAAAGAAGCTGCCGGCAAGAGCGATCGCGACCGCCTGATTGCCCGGGAAAAGACCGGCGTCTTCAGCGGAACCAATGCCATCAACCCTGCAACGGGCAAGCCCATCCCCATCTGGATCGCCGATTACGTGATGATGGGTTACGGCACCGGCGCCATCATGGCGGTTCCCGGTCAGGATGAACGCGACTGGGAGTTTGCCGAGAAGTTTGATCTGCCCATCATTCGCACGGTTCAAACTCCCGATGATTTTGACGGCAAGGCTTTCACCGGTGACGGTGTGGCCATCAACAGCGACTTTCTCGACGGCATGGGAGTGGCCGAAGCCAAAGCCCGCATGACCGAGTGGCTGGTGGAAAAAGGTTTGGGCGAGGCCGTGGTGAACTTCAAGCTGCGCGACTGGCTGTTCAGCCGTCAGCGTTACTGGGGAGAACCTTTCCCCTTGCTGAAACTGGCCGATGGCACCACCCGTCTCATGGGGGCCGACGAGCTGCCTCTGATGCTTCCCGAAGTGGATAAATATGAACCGGCCGGCACCGGCGAAGGCCCTCTGGCGGCCATCGACGAGTGGATGAACATTGATGATCCCGTCAGCGGTCAGAAGGCCCGGCGCGAGAGCAACACCATGCCCCAGTGGGCAGGCAGTTGCTGGTACTATTTGCGGTACATTGATCCGCGCAACACGGAAGAAGCGTGGTCGTCGGAAAAAGAAAACTATTGGATGCCCGTGGATCTGTACCTCGGGGGCACCGAGCATGCGGTGCTGCATCTGCTTTACGCCCGCTTCTGGCACAAGGTGCTGTTTGATCTGGGATTGGTCTCCACAAAAGAGCCATTCCAGAAGCTTCGCAACCAGGGCATGATTCTGGGGGAAAACGGCGACAAGATGAGCAAGAGCCGGGGCAACGTGGTCAACCCCGACGACGTGATCGATGACCAGGGCGCCGATGCTTTGCGTCTGTACCTGATGTTCCTCGGCCCTCTGGAGCGGGACAAGCCCTGGAACACCCATGGCATTGAAGGTGTGCGCCGTTTCCTGGACCGGGCCTGGCGTCTGTGTGTGGAGGATGAGGGCCAGCTGCATCCCGGCGTGCAGGATGTGGAGCCCAACGAAGAGACCCTGAAGTTGCTGCACAAAACCATCGATGCCGTTTCGGAAATGACCGAAGACCTGCGCTTCAATACGGCCATCAGTCAGATGATGGTCTTCGTCAACGAGATGACGAACATGGATGTGCGGCCTCGTTCGGTGCTCGAAGATTTCTACAAATTGCTGGCTCCGTACGCGCCGCATATGATTGAAGAGCTTTGGAATCTTCTGGGCCATGACGGCACCATTGCTTATGAAAGCTGGCCGGTGGCGGATAAGAAATACCTTGTTGATGAAACAGTCACTGTGGTGGTTCAGGTTAATGGCAAGGTGCGGGACCAGATGGATGTGCCCGTGGATATCACTGAAGAAGAAATCCGGCAGATGATTGGCAGCCGCGAAAAGCTGGAGTCTCACCTCGATGGCAAAACCATCGTGAAGGTGATTTATGTGCCCGGGCGCCTGGTGAGCCTGGTTGTAAAATAATAGGGTTGTGCCTTTGAAATTGTGTTTTTCTTCAACCCGCTTTGCCTGTCATCCTTTTCAATGGGCGGTTGTGTGTCTTCTGTTCTGGGTTGCTCCAGCCACGGCAGACACTTTCAGTCTCCAATTTGAAAATGACGTCATTGGTGCGGATGACTCGGACCAGCACTACACCAGTGGATTGATGCTGTCCTGGCAGTCTGCTCCCAACGCGGTGCCCGGGTGGCTGGACAGCTGGGCCCGGCGCAGTTTCTTTTTCGACCCCCAGGTGACAATGCATTTCAAGTTGGCTGTGGGGCAGAATCTTTACACTCCTGAAGATATCCAAACACCCGAACTGGTGGAGGATGACCGTCCTTACGCCGGCTGGTTGCATGGTGATTTCACCCTCCTGGGCTGCTCGGAAAATTCCCTGAATGTTCTGGAACTGTCTTTGGGAGTGGTGGGGCCCTCTGCCGGGGGTGAGGGATTCCAAAGGTGGTTTCACGGGGTGATTGATTCACCCGATCCTCAGGGTTGGGATAACCAGCTGCACGACGAGTTGGCCCTGTTGGCTGGATTTGAACGGCGCTGGCGTCACATTATTCCTCTGGGCTTCTGGGGGCTTGAGATAGATCCCGCACCCCATGGCGATGTGGCTTTGGGTAATGTGTTCACATACGGGGCCGTGGGTATGAATTTTCGGCTGGGCCATGGCTTGCGCGGCGATTTCGGTCCACCGCGCCTGCGCCCGGGACCACCCGGCTCAAGGGGATTCACCGCCATCGATGGGCTGACCTGGTATCTCTTTGCCGGCACAGAGGGCCGAGCCGTGCTGCACAATATCTTTCTGGACGGCAATACTTTTGGCGAGAGCCACAGCGTGGACAAGGAACCCTTTGTGGCCGATGCGTGGTTCGGGTGGGCGGTGTCGGTTTCCCAAGTGAGGCTGGCGGCCAACTATGTCATGCGCACCAAGGAGTTTCATGGCCAGGACACGGCAGATCACTTCGGTGCGGTGACTATTTCCGTAGGATTCTGATAGATTCTGGATCAGCTTAAACGCAGAATTTTTCCAGCCAGCATTTTGGCTTTATAAGGTAAGCTCCTGCGCCACCGCAGCTGCTTTTTCAACTCCGGCAGGGCATCTTTAGTGGCCTTGTATCCTCTTGCCCGGCAGGCCTCCCCGGCGGCAAAATCAGCCCAGTGAAATTCCGTCACGTTGGGGCGGATGATAAAATCGGCCTGGGCGCAGATCATGCGGTTCAATCGTTGGCGCGCAATGGTGTTGCTGCGCAGGATCATGTCCAGGCCCGTGGAAAAATTCGTTTCCTCAAAGGCGGGAATATCCACAGCAATGATAAAGTTGGCACCCAAATTCTGGCAGGCCTCGATGGGCACCCGGAAAGGCCCGCCGCCATCGACGATGATGCGCTGGCCATCTTTCACTGGAGGAAACACCGAAGGGATGGCGCTGCTGGCGTAAATACCGTCCACCACTGGTCCTGAGGTGTAAACCACGCTTTCTCCCGCCACCAGATCCAGGGCCACCGTGGCCAGGGGAATCTGCAGGTCGGAAAAGCTGATGGGGCCAAAAAGTTTGGCCAGAGGATCGCGAAGTTTCTCCTCGGCTTGCATGTAGGGCATGGTCACGGTTTTGACGGCGATGAGTTTGCGCTGCATGAAATCGAACACACCGCTGAGGCGGGCCTGAGGGTCCAGGGACTCGTTCTCGTCCCGGGGGACAAAGGGGGCCCAATAGGAAGCAAAATCGTCATTGTCCACATAAGCTTCCAGGCGCCGCCAAATCTGGGAAGGGTCAGGATTTTGAGCATAAAGCCCACCCACAATGGCGCCCATGCTGGTGCCTGCCACCAGATCGGCGCGAATTCCTGCTTCTTCCAGGGCTTCCAGAACACCTGCGTGGGCCAATCCGCGGGCACCACCACTGCCCAGGGCCAGGCCGACTTTCAAACTTTTTCCCATATCCCCGATATCCTTTTCAGCCAACGAAATTCACTGTTCAACATGTTTTATTGTAGGGTTTTAATGATCCGGGTACAACGTTTCTTTGACGGACGCCCCTTCAGGCCTTAGCATGGATTTTGCCGATGCCTGCCATCGCCCTCTCAATTGCCCTGTCACCCGGATTTTAAGGATTGGATAGACATGAGCGACAAGCCCGAAACTCCCGATTCGCCTTTTGTGATTGAACGCCTGATGCGTGATACCCGGCGAAGTTTCGAAGACGAAGAATTCGGCAGTGAAGACGAATTTCGAGAGAAAATGCACGACTTCGTTGACGACAATGCTACGGGAGATCGCCTGGAAGACCTGAAAGAGAACTCTGAAGAATTGGCCCAGGAGCTGGCTTTTCAGGCTTTCGAAAGTGCCAACCAGGATTTGGCCGATGAATTGACCAAAAAAGCTCTGGCCATTGATCCTGATTGTGTGGACGCTCTGGCCATCCGCGCTTTCCTCGACAGCGAAGATGCAGCCCAACTCATCGAAGCCCTTGAACACGCCGCCCTCTCTGGCGAGAACAGTTTGGGCGAAGATTTTTTCGCCGAGTTCATGGGCGATTTCTGGCCCCTGGTGGAAGCCCGTCCCTACATGCGCGCCATCAAACAGCTGGCCGAAGTTTTGTGGGCTGTGGGCCGTCGTTTCGACGCCATCGATCATTACATCAACCTGCTGGACCTGGATCCCGAAGACCACATGGGCAACAGTGTGCTGTTGCTGGGCTGCTACCTGGCCATGGGAGAAGTGCAGCGGTCCTGGGATTTGCTTGAAGAATATGACGACGAAAGCGCTGTTTTCCAGTGGGGCTGGCTCCTTGTTTTCCTGATGTCCGATGATGAAGATGCTTCCGAGGACGCTCTGAAAAACGCCATGGAGGTTAATCCCTACGTGGCTCCTCATTTGCTGGGCATGGCCGAACCGGTGGATAGCAACCCTGCGGTGGTGACCATTGGCAGCCCCGAGGAAGCCCAAATCTGCATTCAGATCATTGGTGAAGCCTGGGAACACAATCCCATGGCGCAGATGTGGTTGCACGGCCAACTGGTGGACATGGGCTTGATCAGCCTGGATGAAGAGAATGGCTCTTCCGGGAACCAGCAATCTCATTGAAAACCGAAGTGTAAAACCTGAAAAATCAGCATGTTTTGAGCCTTCCCTATTCCCAGGGAAGGCTTTTTTATGTTATAATTATAGATGAACAACGATTTATCTCGCTCCACACCCAATCGGGAGTAATCCATGATTCAGATGCGTCCACTTCTTTATGTGGCTCTGTGCCTTCTTGTCTTGAACACAACGGCCGTTTTCGCTGCCGACCAGCCCGTCACCAGCAATCGTTTGCAACAGGCCCTGGGTGAAGATGAT
>JAOZJV010000090.1 GCA_029935695.1 Candidatus Krumholzibacteriia bacterium
TGCCGGCCTGTGGCAGTTCGCTGAGTTACGTGGATATGATTGATAAAGCGGGCATCAGGGATCAGGGGCTGCCCGGCTTGTTTTATAAAATTAATCGGCTGGTGAAGTTTCAGCATGGCAACGTGGAAATTTCAGCTGAACCAGCTGATAATTTCCTGATTACTTTTGAGGTGGACTACGATGATCCTCTGATCGGCAATCAGCAATACACTTGTGAGGTCACCCCCAAGGTATTCCGGAAGGAAATTTCTTCGGCCCGTACTTTTGCCATGATGTCTGATGTGGCTAAGCTCCAGGAAATGGGACTGGGCAAGGGTGGATCGCCGGACAATGCTTTGATCTTTGACAACGGCAGCATTGTCGGTGGACACGATCTGCGTTTCCCCAATGAGTGTGTCCGGCATAAAATCCTGGATTTGATTGGCGATCTGGCCTTGCTGGGAATGCCCGTTCAGGGACACATCAAGGCCCGTTTTTCCGGGCATGCCACCAATGTGGGGTTCACTAAAATACTGGCCAAGGCTGAGCGCCGCATGGCTCGCATCTACCCGCCCAGGGATGCCACTTACTGGGACATTTCCTCCATCTTGGAAATCATGCCCCATCGTTACCCTTTCCTTCTTGTGGACCGGATTATTGATTTGGAACCCGGTAAGAAGGTTGTTGGTATAAAGAACGTTACAATCAACGAGCCCTTTTTTCAGGGGCATTTTCCCAACCACCCCATCATGCCTGCGGTTTTGATCGTAGAGGCAATGGCCCAGGTTGGCGGCGTGCTCTTGCTCAGCAGTGTGGATGAACCTGAAGGTAAACTGGTGTATTTCAGCGGCATCGACGGAGCTCGGTTCCGGCAACCGGTCACTCCAGGTGATCAGTTGCGTTTTGAGCTGGAATTAGTGAAATTACGAGGACCCATCTGTAAAATGAGGGGAACCGCATGGGTGGACGGTAAATTAGTTGCCGAGGCCAATCTCATGTCGAGCGTGGTGGACAGTTAGTCTGTTCTCCCAAGGAGGATACTTTTGGAACCCATCGAAATCAACAAGAGCATCGGCCCCCGCGCCGTTCGCGAACCGGATATTCACCCCTCAGCGGTGGTGCATCCTTCGGCCCGACTGGGGCACAATATCAAAGTCGGGCCTCATGCGGTTATCGGCCCCGATGTTGTCATGGGACCCGACTGCGTTGTTGGATCTTCAGTCCTGATTGATGGTCACACGACCATCGGAAGTGGTAACCGCTTCTTCCATGGCTCGGCCATTGGCAGCGAACCCCAGGATAAAAAATTCGCCGGTGAAAAGACTTTTGTCGAAATCGGTGACAACAATGATTTCCGTGAGTTTGTCACCGTGCATCTGGCCACTGGTGAGGGTGATCAGACCCGTGTTGGCAGCAACAATCTGCTGATGGCTTATGTGCACATCGCTCACAACTGTCACCTGCATGACAATACCATTTTGGCCAATGCCGTGAATCTGGCCGGCCATGTAGAGGTGGAGGACAATGCCATCATCGGTGGCATGACCCCTGTGCACCAGTTTGTCAGGGTGGGGGCCTACTCTTTTGTGGGCGGTGGCAGCCGCTTGCCTCAGGATGTTCCTCCTTTCATCAAGGTGGCGGGCAATCCCATCGAAGTGGCGGGCATCAACAGCATTGGTCTGAAGCGTCAGGGCTTTGATGAGGTTGAATTGCTCAACCTGAAAAAAGCTTACCGTTTGCTTTACCGATCTGGGTTGAATGTGACCCAGGCTCTGGACCGCATGGCTGTGGATTGTCAGTTATCACCTCGACTTGAAGAGTTGATGGCCTTTATCAGGCGCTCTGATCGCGGTATTGTCAGGTGATTTCAGATCAGGTCCTCTGGGGCCCGAGGTGTTCAGGCTCGTGACTGATGACTCAAAACATATATTTATCTCCTGTGGCGAAGCCAGTGGAGACCGATACGGAGCGGCCCTTGTGGCCGCTCTTCGGTCTGTGTCCCCCCAATGCCGAATATCAGCCATGGGGGGACCTCTCATGGAGGCAGCCGGAGCAGATATTATCCAGTCATTCAAAGATGTTTCGGTGATGGGTTTCAGTGAAGCTATCGGAGCTTTGCCTAAGATTTTAAAAGTTCGTAAAAAGCTTGCCCATTTTATGAGCTCAGAAAACATTGATCTCTTTATTCCCATTGATTTTCCTGGTTTCAATGGCGGGCTGGCTGCCAAAGCCAGGAAAGCAAATGTTCCGGTTTTTTGGTTGATTGCACCCCAGCATTGGGCTTGGGGCAGTTGGCGAACTTCGGGCTTCAGCAACAATGTTTCCCGGCTGGGCACCATCCTGCCTTTTGAAGAGGAATATTTCCAGTCTCGTGGGCTGGATGTTTTTCCCATGGGTCATCCGCTGATGGAAGATTACGGCGGATCGTTTCCTTTTGAGAAACAATTGGACCAACGTGAAAGAAACCTTTCCCATCGGACGGCTCCTTTAAAAGTTGGTATTTTTCCCGGCAGCCGACACCAGGAAATCAAACATTTGTTGCCCGTTCTTAAAATTGCCGCCCAAACTTTGATAGGTCATTTGCTTGATCGGCCTGTGAAGTTTATTGTCAGCGCCGCCCCGGGTGTCGATCCTATCGAACTGGCCAATACTTTCAGTATTTCCGCCGAAATTATCCAGGCCCCCTTGCGTGAAATACTGCCCAAAGTGGACATGGCCTATGTGTGCAGTGGCACTGCCAGCCTGGAAGTGGCCCTTGCCGGCGTTCCCCATGAATTGGTCTATAAGACAGGCTCGTTCAACAATTGGGTGGGCAAAAGATTGATTAAGTCCGACCATATTGGGCTCAGCAACATCATCCTGAATGACGATTTGATCCGCGAACACCTTCAGGAAAATGCTGCCCCCTTGCCTTTGGCCAGGGATTTGTTGCGTTGGTTGGCAAGACCTAACGAGCGCCAGGTATTTTATCGTGGAGTTCGCCAGCTGCGAAAACTGTGCGGCAAAACCGGCGTTTGGGAAAGAACCGCCCACATGGCCCTGGAAATGATGGGGCCCGGGAAATCCGGAGTTTGAGGTGTTTTCCCAGAAACTCAAACTGATGCTGGCACCCAAAGCGTGGGGCGCTTTGCGTGCTACTGTCAGAATATCCTCCCTCGAGGGCCGTGTGCCCCTGGACCAGGGTCCACTCATTTTTGCCGGTCTTCACCGGGACATGATTGCCTCCATTCTTTTTATGCAAAAGGCCCAACCGTGGCTTCTGGTTTCCGGCAGCGATGATGGGGCTATTCTTGTGCGTGCCCTGAGCCATGATTCTTACCACTTCATCACAGGCGCCACTGGTGAAAACGGGGGACGGGCCCTGGTGAAATTACGACAGACCCTGGAAGCGGGCCGTCACATCGGGTTGGCTGTTGATGGTCCCAAGGGTCCTTTCGGAGTGATTCATTCCGGGGTTTTCACCCTGGCCAAACTGACTGGGGCCACTATTGTTCCTTTGCTTCCAGAGGTCAAACCTGCCATGGTTTTCAGCACCTGGGACCGAACGGTTGCTCCGCTTTTGTTCAGCAAAATCAAAATGCAGGTCGGTCCATTGATGAATATTTCATCCGAAGCCAGCGATGATGACATTGACGTCATCCGCCAGAAGCTGCATTCATTTTTGCAACCCAAGGCAGGTCAATGACGTGAAAATTGTGGATCTTCGCCCCATGATCGTGAGACGTTTCACCCGTTCAGATCAAAGTTCACCGAAGGTTGGCTTTCTTGGTCATCTTTCGGGGTTTGTCTCCGATTTTATTATCAAACGGCGGTTGGCTCAACGTCCTGTCGCCAAAGGATGTCCTCTTTTGGTTTCCGTGGGGAATCTGGCCCTTGGAGGCACCGGAAAAACTCCAGTGGTCATGGCCGTTGCCCGTGATTTGGCTGCCGCCGGCATGCGGGGAGTTGTTCTGACCAGAGGGTACGGCTCTTCCCTGAAGGGCCCCCTGGTGGTGCAGCCGGATAATCTTCAGGCCGGTGATGAAGCTCGCATGATGGCGGGTCGTCTCGAAGAATACGGCTGGTCTGTGGTTCAGTCTCGCAACCGGCCCCAGGGTTTGAAATTTTTGGAGAATCAACACCCCGGCCTGAACGTTGTATTGCTTGAAGACGCCTTCCAAACCGATGGCCTGCCCCGCCACATTGATCTGGTGATCCTCGATTCATGGCGTGTGCAGCAAGAGAACCACCGCCTGCAACCGATCACCGGCTCCGTCTTTCCTTTTGGACCCTGGCGGGAATCTGCCAGTGGCGCCGATCGGGCCACGGCACTGCTGGTGGAAGGCAAAGACCCCTTACCAGATACAAGCCTCTGCGACCAACCTGTTTTTTCTTTCAGGCGGGGTGTGTATTTGCGGCAGGTTCAAGACGCTCAAGAAGGACATGCGCCCAAAAACTGGGCCCTTGTTTCCGGCATTGCCCGACCAGAGAAATTTGAAACAGCCGCTGTGGATTTACTGGCCGAACCCATAGTGCTGAGTATTCGTTGCCGGGATCATGAAAAATACTCTCGGCGTCTGTTGCGCTCGGTGCTCGCCACCATGGATGAAACAGGCAGTGAAGGGCTTGTCACCACCGCGAAGGATTGGGTGAAACTTTCCCATTTGTGGAAAGATCCCCGGCCGGTGATGGTTTTGGAAATGGAATTGGAGTGGACAAAAAAAGACGCGTTCAACCATTGGCTGGTTGAACGCGTCCGCAATCTTGAACGGAATCAGTCTGAGTTGACTGCTCCATAGAAAGTCACCATGAATCCACTTTCAATGGAGATTATTTCCGAATTTCCAGTTTCGTGGCCGTGGAAAATCAATTCGCAGGCAGCCGTGAAGCTGTGGCCGGGGGTGGTATAAAGCTCCCTGTACCAGGGCTCTTCTTTCATCACGCGATCGGCAATCAGAATACTTACGCTACCGTGGTCATTAACAGGAATGCGTGCTTCGCACATGCCGTTAGTAACATTGTAGGTGGTAAGTTCATCGGGCGCCCCGGGTCCAGGATGCCAAATCAAATCATAATGCGTAACATGGAACCAGCTCGATACACCGTCTTCAGGCAGAATAATTGAGCTGCTGTAGGGACGGGCATAAAAGAGGACCGGAACCCAATCAATGGGGAAGGTATCGTCGTCAGTGCCTGCTTCCTTGTCGGCGCCTACATCCAAATAGGCGGAAAGCAAAGGAGTTCCGGCATTGATGGATTCAACTTCGCACACAAGGCGCTGCCATTCATTTCCATCATGGTTGGAGCAACCGGCCAAAAGAGTGGCGCTGAGGGCTACGAAGAGCATGAGAGTCAGGTTTCGGCGATTCACGATTCTATCCTCCGGGTGGACATATGTCCTGGATGATGGTTTCATCTCTGTGTCATGTTTATTTTCGTCCCGGTGCGAGAGAAACTTTAGTCCCTTTTGTTGTTTTTATTTTTCCGGGTCTTTGCAACTGCCTGTTATTGTGTCCCATGGAGGAAACAAATGACTGCAAATTTCATTGGTGATTCTTTTTCCAGCCGCTGCCTGGTTGTGGGATCAGGCATTGCCGGTTTGCAATTCGCCCTGCTGGCTGCGGACCAGGGCACGGTGCGGGTGGTGACCAAAAAAGAAAGCCGCGAAAGCAACACCAACTATGCCCAGGGGGGCATTGCCGCGGCGGTATCTCCCGTGGATGATTTCCAGCACCATGTGCAGGACACCTTGACCGCCGGTGATGGCCTCTGCAATGAAGAAGTCGTCAGTCGCATGGTCCAGGCAGGGCCCCGTCTCATTGAGCGTTTGCTTTCCTACGGAGTTCAGTTCAGCCGCCAGGAAGATTCCCCGGACGAGGAGTTTGCCCTGGGCCGTGAGGGAGGCCATTCCCGTCGCCGGGTTTTGCACTGCCAGGATCTCACCGGCCGGGAAATTGAAGAGCGTCTGTTGGCGGCCTGTGTTGCGCATCCCAACATCACGGTGGATGAAAACCACATGGGGCTGGAGCTGCTTTTCGGGCACCATGTGGGGCTTGAAGGTATCGATTCCCAACGCATTGTCGGCTGTGTTGTTTTAGACCGGCAGACCCATCGCCGCCGGGCTTTTCTGGCTGACGCCGTGGTGCTGGCCACAGGTGGTTGCGGGAAAGTTTACAGCTACACCAGCAATCCCGACATCGCCACCGGTGACGGTTTGGCCATGGCTTTCCGTGCTGGTGCTTCATTGAGAAATCTGGAATTTGTGCAATTTCATCCCACCTGTTTGTACCATCCCAGGGCTAAAAGTTTTTTGATCAGCGAGGCTGTTCGCGGAGAAGGGGCCGTCCTGATCAACGGCCGGCAGGAACAATTCATGACCCGGTACCATCCCATGAAAGATTTGGCTCCCCGGGATGTGGTGGCACGCAGCATCGACCGTGAACTAAAAACCAGCGGCGACCCCTGTGTGTATCTGGACCTGCGGCATTTGCCCCGGGAAAAAGTAGAAGCGCGCTTTCCCAATCTCGTCAAACAGTGTGCACAGTTTGGTATCGACATGGCCGGACAGCCGGTTCCCGTGGTGCCGGCTGCTCATTACATGTGTGGCGGGGTGGCGGTTGATCTGGGAGCCCGAACCAGTCTTCCAGGGTTGTACGCCATCGGCGAAACCGCTTGCACAGGTGTTCATGGCGCCAATCGTCTGGCCAGCAACAGCCTCCTGGAGGCCGTCTTTTTTGCAGACCAGGCGGCCCAGGCCATGGAAAATCTGGATCCCATAGTTTCCGGCAATGGTCTGAGTGTCGACTCTTCTCTTCTGGGCACCGTGCCCAACAACTCGGGACCTGAAATCATGGTGCTGGAACATGACTGGGATTCGGTGCGGCGCATCATGTGGGATTATGTCGGCATCGTCCGGGACCGGGAACGTCTTGAAATTGCCTTGTCGCGCCTGCGGCAGATCAGGGTCACCGTGGAGGCTCTGTTCCGGGATAATCTGATCAATCCGGATATTGTGGAATTGCGCAACATCAGTTTACTTGCCGAACTCATCGTGCTGTGCGCCCGTGATCGCCAGGAAAGCCGGGGCCTGCATTACACCCTCGATTATCCTGGTAAACTGGAAAATCCCACCGACACCATCATTCAGCGCAACCAGGAAATCGCCGGGGAAACTGCTTGTTGTCCAGAGGAGGATTAGGGTGTCAGTGCCATGGTTTGAGGTGGCCTTCGGGGCCCATTATCCGGAAATCTATGCCCGCCGCGATCAAGCCGAGGCTGATCAATGCCTGCAATTATTGCCTTCCCTTGCGCCCCTGAGCATTCATGGATTACCCGTGCTGGATTTAGGCTGTGGTGATGGCCGGCATCTGTCCTCTCTGCGAGAGGCCCAATTCAATGTTATCGGGTTGGATCTTTCGGCTCCCTTGCTGAATCTCGCGAGCAAAAGACCCCATAGCCCGCCTCTGGTCAGGGGAGATATGCGCCAGTTGCCCTTTGCTGACCACTCCTTTGGTTCGGTTCTTTCCCTGTTTACGGCTTTCGGATATTTCGGATCCCTGGCAAAGAATGCGTACATGGTGCAGCAAGTGGCAAGAGTGCTTTCCACGGGAGGTCACTGGTTCCTGGATTATTTCAACTGCGATAAAGTGCGCGATGAATTGGGTTCGGGTGAAAAATTTCAGCGGGAACGAACCACAAAGGGTTTGAAGATCACTGAGACGCGCATGTACAGCCAGAATGAATCCATTGTTTCCAAAGAGGTTCAGCTGGAAAAGATTCCCGGGTCAGATGCCTCTGCTTATTTACCCGCTGAGGGTCTGAAATACACTGAACAAGTGGCTGTTTTTGGGCTGGATGAAATCGACAAATTGGCTCGCCATCAGGGTTTGATCCGTGTGGCGTCGGCCGGCGGTTATGCTGGAGGAAAGCTTGCAGGGGGAGACCGGTGGATCCTTGTTTACCGCAAACAGCAGGACAGCAAATGAAATCCAAAGCCCTGAAAATTGAAAAGGGATTGCCCCTGACGGACTTGAATCCTGACCAGAAACTTTGGACCCAATGGTTGGGTGCCCAGGAAACAGACGAACCATTGCTGCCTGTTTCATTAATGGCCAGCGAAGGTTTACGTTCAACCGTATGCGCTGGTTCATTGCCTGCGAAAATTCATTTTTCCACGATATATACAGACCAGTTGATCGGCGATTTGGATGACCTTATTGATGATGAACAAGAGCGGGCGCTGGTTGCCCGCGCCATCTCCAGTCTTGGGTCCGCAGAAGCGCGAGCTGTGGTCACGGGACAGCAACCCGGTTTTTCCGGCGGCCCTCTTTATTCTCTTTTTAAAATTGCCACCACGGTGGCTCTTTCCCGACTGCGCAATGAGCAAGGCCATGGCACGGTGCCGGTTTTCTGGATGGGCGATGATGATGATGATTGGCAGGAGTTGCTGGATCCACTTTTCTGGGATGGCCTGACCGAAGCCTTGGTGGGCAGTGAACTGGAGAGCCTTCCCCGAAAGCAAAGATTGCCCATGATCGGCAGCCTGGGGGTTTCACCTCTTGAAGATCAAACTTTCAAGATTCTCGAGAGTGTTCAAGGCAAAACAGGTCTTGCTCAATCTCTCCATGAAATCTTTCAGAAAGCGAAGGAAAACGGAAGAAATCTGTCCTTTTTAACTGAAAAAGTTTTGCGACTGGTGTTCAAAGGCACTGGTCTGATCATTGTCAGAGGAAACGATCCCCGCCTTCATGCACAGTGTTCGGGTTTTTACGATCAAGCGGTTGCGCGTTTGCCTGAACTGACTCGGCTGACCCATGAGCACGGTCTGCAGATGGCTCAGCAAACAGGAAAGGCAGCCCTCAATCCCAACAGCATCAATCGGCCTCTTTATGTTGCTGAGGGAAATCAACGGCAGCCCTGGGACGGTATCAGCATTCCGAAGGATCCTTCAACCTGGCGGTGCGGTGTGCTGTTGCGTTCCATGCTGCAGGACTGGTTGCTGCAACCCGCGGCGGTGATTGTGGGCCCTGGAGAAATTTCCTATCTCTCTCAACTTATGCCGGCTTACGAATGCATGGGGGTTTCACGCAGCCCTCTTGTGCCCCGACTGTTTGGCTGGATTTTGCCTGATGATCTTCCCCGCCAGACTATTGAAAAATTCACTGGTGACCGGCCCCTTGATCAACTGCGCAGCCAGCAATTGGCAAAAACAGCAGGTGCTGCCGGGGAAGAAAAGCTGGTGGAAATTCTGGTTGATGAATTGAACATCACTCCAGAGCGCGCCCGGGAACTTGCCGCCGGTCGCACCCGCCGGTGGGTTAAAGGTGTGCAGGCTCTGCTGAGCAATGAATCCCAAAAAGAGTTTGAAAAGAGCCGTCCATCAAATCCTGCCTGGGTCTTTCCCCGGGGCAAACGACAGGAACGAAAATTAGCCTGGATTCCTGTGGCGGCCATTGGGGGAATGCCTTTGATTGAGGCTGTCCTGGAGGCCGGCCGGTTGCATCTTGAGGCCGGAATGAATGGACAGTGGAATGAGTACTGGGTTCGAACCCCACAGCCGGAATTCTGGAAATTGAAAGGCTCAGATTCATGAACAAGGTCCTTGGATGCTGTGACTTGCTGGTCATTTCCCCTCACACCGATGATGCGGAGATTGGCCTGGGCGGGACCATCGCCACTTTGGCGGCCCGGGGACGCAAGGTGTGGGCTGTTGATCTGACACGCGGTGAATTGGGAACCAACGCCACCTGCGACCAGCGCTGGCAGGAAGCCAAGGCAGCATCTGCCATTTTAGGATTGCACGGCAGGGTTCAGCTTTCCCT
>JAOZJV010000610.1 GCA_029935695.1 Candidatus Krumholzibacteriia bacterium
AGAAAACCCGCTTTGCCGGGTGAATGGCAAAGCGGGTTGAGGAAAAACACAATTTCAAAGGCACAACCAAAATTATCAACCGGATCCGGCGATGCACACCATGTTGCGCCCGGCTTCTTTGGCTGCGTAAAGAGCTTCGTCTGCATTCTTGATCAGATCTGCCGGGCTGTGGTGCCACTCTGACCGAACGGCAACCCCAATACTGATGGTGATGTTGCCTTTGAACTCAGTGCTGTCGATGATGTTCCCTTCCACAGCCTTGCGAATGCGATCGCCCAGTACTTTGGCCATTTCCACATCGGCACCCGGACAAATCACCAGAAATTCTTCCCCGCCAAACCGGCATACGATATCGCTGTCGCGCATGGTGTTCTGCATAACGGCAGCAGTTTTCTGCAGTACCACATCGCCTGCATCGTGACCGTAGGTGTCGTTGACGTTTTTGAAGTGATCAATGTCCAGAATCATGCACAGAACTGATTCGCCGCTGCGCGTGGTGCGTGACCATTCCTTGTCGAAATGATCCAGACCGCAACGGCGGTTGGGCAGACCGGTCAATTGATCTTCCATGGCCATGGTCTGCAATTTGCGGTTCAGGATTCCCATTTCGGAAACTGTCCGGCGCACTTCTTCCTGATGGCGGGCGGCTTCATTCTGCAGGTTGATCAATCGGGTGGCGGCTTTCAAGCGGGCATGAAGAATTTTATAACAAATGGGTTTGGTCACGTAATCATCAATACCGGCGTCGAAGGCTTCAACCAGTTGGTCACTTCCGTCCTGGGCGGTCATGATGATGATGTAGGTGCCGGCGGTCTGGGTGCTCTGGCGCAGACTGCGGGTCAGCTCCAGGCCATCAAGTTTGGGCATCATCCAATCAGTGAGGATTAAATCGGGGCTGGCTTTGAGAGCAATTTCCAGGGCTTCCTGGCCATCGACAGCGGTCGTCAGATGGAATTCTTTGCTATCCAGCTTTTTCTCCAGGATGCGCGTGTCCACCGGGCTGTCAGAGGCCACCAGGATTTCCAGGCATCCCGATTCGACTGGCTCAGCTAAGGATTCAATGGTAGCGTCGCTGTCGGAAGTATTTCTGTCCTTTTTCTTTTTATTATCCGTGAGTTCACCACGGAACTCACGGGCCCTGCGCACCAGGTTTTCCATGCTCGGCACAGTGCTGGTCACAATATTCAAAAGCTGCCCCAGGCGTTCCCACTCAGCCAGAATTTCATCATACAGAAGGGTCCATTTTTCCTCTGAATAACCCAGGTCTTCGCCAATTTTCATGAACTCGATGACCATGGGGTGGCGATGCGGACCCGTCTCCAGGCAGATATCCGCAGCCAGGCTGGCAATATTCAGAACCCGGCCCAATTGAATTCCGCGGTCCTTGGCCGAACGGCCAGTGGGCGGATCATCCCATTCGGTTTGATCCTGGACATCCACGGCAATACGGTATGTCTCGGGCAAACCCCAGTCGGTAAACAGGGCAGCGCTGACCTGGTTGTGGTTGATGGAAAGATCCTGGCTTTCAAGCTGGGCAAGTTCGGCGAGGGGGCCTTCTTCCCAATGATCAAGGATGTCGGCGTAACGATCGGGATAAACACTGGCCAGGGCCAGGTGGCCGATTTTTCCCAGCAGTCCGCAAGTGAATCCTTCATCAGGGCTGACAGATTTGATGCGGCTGCACAGGGCATGGCTGCTGACGGCCATGGCCAACGATCGGGTCCAATAGCGGCTGTAATCGAATTCGCTGCAGGGACCACCGCGAGAATTGCTGAGGACGGAGAACCCAAGGCAGAGTTGACGCACCATGCTCATGCCCAACCGGACCAGGGCGTCGTTGATGTTGGTCACTTCTCCGCGGGCGCCACCGGTGGCGGCATTGGCGTATTTCAGAATCTGCCCGGTGAGGGATGGGTCTCCCATCAGGACCGTGGCCATGTCTTCGGTGCTGGTGTTGGGGTCCCGGGTCAGCTCCAGAATACTGAGAGCCACTCCGGTGGGAGACGGCAGTCGGCCTGAAGTCTTGATTTCTGTAATGATAGTATTATCAGCAAGTTGCACAGCTCGTCCTCCGAGTCCCGGCATGCGGGAGGCTGTATAAAGGCCAGCGTGGGCCTGGGCGATAAGAATACCGGAATTTCCGGGTCTATTTCTTATCGGCCAATGGAGGGTTCACCTTGAGTGAGGGAATTCCGTAATTTTTACTGAATTTGCGGTGTCGAAGAAACTCTCCGAAGCAAATTACCGGCTTCAGGTGGGGCCTTGGCAGGCTTCATTTTGCTTGGCTGTGAAGTGCTCACGGTCTTTTTCCAGATGGCATTGCTTGTATTTCTGACCACTGCCGCACCAGCAGGGAGCATTGCGGCTCATGGTGCGGGCCGATTCGGGCGGAGGCGTGTCGCTACCAAAAAGTTTCTTCCAAAAGCTCATGGGGTTCCTTTGATTCGGGATATGCGGCTGGTTTGATTACCAGGGATAATATAACAGCAGGGTTCAGAACGCAAAAACCTCTCCGTCTCTCTCTTGCCCCCCGGGGGGCACTCTGCTAACTTTGGACCAAATCCAATCAGTGCCCTGTTCTGTGTTTGCCGAGGAATGATCGGCAATCTCCCCGAGGTGAAAATGCCCTCTT